>JAZSGR010000204.1:0-9040 GCA_045532825.1 Victivallaceae bacterium
ATTATTCAGATGGGATATGACGATATCTTCATCCGGTATAATGAACTGCACTCAAGTTACTGAACCGCCGTATGCCGAACGGCACGTACGGTGGTGTGAGAGGACGGCTGTCCAAATAATGGACAGCCTCCTACTCGATTGCTGCGCTCCTGAACGATTTTCTCAATCCGCGGAACATCGATCTGATCGAGGTTCTCAAACACCTTTCTGATACCGGCACATGCCTGTTCTGCGATATCCAGTCCGTTGGGCGCACGCAGGGTCTGCACGATGGAAATGTGTTTGCGGCTGTATTCAAGAGCATTGGGGAATTTTTCAAGAGAGTAATCCACACCCTCATCCGCGCCGGGAATACTCCAGGGATAGCCGAGACCATAGGCATTTTTGGCTGTGAACACGGTCATTTCAGGCAGAATGAAACGCTGCCAGACGTTGGCACGGATACCTTCACTCTGCAAAGCCATTGAAACTGCATAACGGAAGAATATCTGATCGTGAGGATCACTCATGCCGAGTTTGTCAAAGTCGATACGCAGGTTGAAGTTGTACCAGTTGTGAGTGGCGTATTCCGGCTCATACGGCAGCAGCATGTTCGGAGTTCCGGCAAGATTTTTCAGCAGATAGTTGCCGTTTTCGCGCAGGGTGTTGTAATAATAGTCATATTTGGTGAGCTGTGCGCGTCCGAAAGCTGCGGTGATCTCGTTGTTGCGGTACATCCAGCCCAGAGCGTAGGCGTGATAGTTGCGGTCCTCTTCCGGACGGGAGGTCTCACCGAAGCTCCACAGTTTCGCCGCATTCTTGTAGATCTCCTCATTATCGGTGACGAACATGCCGCCTTCGCCGCAGGAGAGACACTTGTTCTGGTTGAAGCTGAACGCTGCGCAGTCGCCCAGAGTACCGGCTTTGCGGCCCTTGTAGAGGGCTCCGTGTGCCTGGCAGGCATCTTCGATGACTTTCAGATTGTGCTTTTTGGCGATGGCATTGATCTTATCCATATCATCGCACAGTCCGTGCAGCTGGACCACGATGATCGCTTTGGTGCGCGGAGTGATCGCTGCTTCGATCTTATCCGGATCCATCAGGAAGGTCTCGGGATCGATATCCACAAAGATCGGAATAGCATCATGGTGCAGGATGCAGGTCGCACTGGAACTCCAGCTGTATGCGGTCACCAGAACATGATCTCCGGCTCCGATGCCGCAGCCGACCAGACACATGTGCAGCGCAGCGGTTCCGGAGTTGGTGAAAAGAGCATAGTTGTTTCCGTTCCATTCGCGGAACTCCTTTTCAAACGCGAGGTTGTGTTCTCCGCGTGTATGGTTGGCGGCATGAAGCGCACTCAACACCATTTCTTCATCGATCTTATCGATCGGGGGCCAGTTTTTCACTTTGCTGATATCCACGGCTGGCTTTCCACCGTAAATCGCCAATTCTGCTGCCATTTTCAACTCCTTTTTCTGTTGATGTACACAAAATATATCAAAATCAAGTTTGATGGTTCTGGTTATATTATACCAACGGTTTTTTAATATCACAATAAGGTTTTATGGTAATATTTTATTGATAATGGTAATTTCTTCTGTTTTTTGATTTGAAAATGATAACATGAAGTGATATTTTTATTCTGAAGTATAAATATCACCAACGGGGAAAAGTCCGATGACAGAATACGCAGCTCATCTGCTCAAAAATCCGCCTGAAATCACGATGTTCGTGATTATGGATTACATGACAGAATATGCGTTGCGCAACCATATTTGCACGCGGCATGAATTGATTTACATTCTTGACGGCGCATTATCTCTGCATCTTGGCAAGAATCAGATATTTGAAGCAAGTCCGGGAGATCTGCTGCTGATACCCTCGGGGACCGTTCACCGTGACGACTTTACCATCCGCGGCGGACTGCGGGTGCTTTACATAAATTTTGAGTGGGACGAGCCTGAATATTTCCAGACAGTAAACAATGCGGAACTTGCGCATTTGAATTACGAGATCCGGTGTGAGGTCCAGCGGCGTCTTGAATTCATGCGTTTGTATTGGGAAAAGACTCCGGTGGGCTTGTTTCACGCGACCTTTCAGCTTCACGGGATATTGCAGCTGCTTTATTTCGGAGTAATGAATTCCCGCCGGTCCGACCACAAGGAGCCGCTTACGATCAAAGAAAACATGCAGCTGGCGCGTCGTTTTATTATCCGCAACCACGCGTCTCCCCTGACACTGGAGGATGTGTCAAAATTCATCGGCATCAATCCGACCTATTTTTCCCAGCAGTTTTCCCGTGAATTCGGGATAAGTTTTTCTGCCTATCTTACCGCAACGCGCCTTGAGTATGCCAAACACATGCTGCTCAACAGTTCCAAACAGGTCGCGGAGGTCGCCGACCTGTGCGGTTTCAATTCCAGCGGATATTTTATAAAAGTGTTCCGCAAGCATTTTGGTATGCCCCCCAAAGCCTACATTTCGGCAGAACGCAAAAAAGTCGACAGCCACGGCGGATAAACATTTATCAGCAGAATGGTTGTGTTCACCTTTGCTGCAAACTGTTTACCGCCGCGACCAGCTATTTGCGATGCTCACGCACCCCTGCGGGGTCGAACCACCCTGCGGGTATGGTTAGCTCTCCTGCGCTGAAAGTTTCGGCGGTCAAGCCGGCACTTGGATTGCCCTGCGCTTCCCGCCCTGCGGTCTGCGATGCTCACGCACCCCTTACGGGGTCGAACCACCCTGCGGGTATGGTTGGCTCCTGCGCTGAAAGTTTCGGCGGTCAATCCGGCACTTGGATTGCCCTGCGCTTCTCGCCCTGCGGTCTGCGATGCTCACGCACCCCTTACGGGGTCGAACCACCCTGCGGGTATGGTTTCTTTTTTTGTTGACACAAAAAAAGCGGGATTGACTTCTCAATCCCGCGAATCCTGCGTTTGTCACCATTTTTTATTGCAAAGCAATAAAAATGGCTCCGGCACTTGGATTCGAACCAAGGACCAAGTGGTTAACAGCCACCTACTCTACCGCTGAGCTATGCCGGAGCGTTGATAAAACATAATATATCTTATGTGTATGCAAAAATCAAGCCGTTTTTTGCGTTTTTTTTGAAAAATCAGCGTTTTTTGCGTTTTAACCCATCAGAACCATCGCAGATAATGCCGGAATACTGTATTCCGAGCCATTGAGAACAACTTTCTGCTCATACGGCAGGTAATTGGTAAGTATCCTTATCCTGGAACCATCTGACGCACTCCAGCAGGAGTCAAGCACCGAAGGCAGCTCCTGATCCCTCGTCGTCATACGGAATATCCATTTATCGCACACGACCTCCCCGGAGGGGATCTCCATACGCCCGTAAAGCAGGTAATCCGGATACTTCTTGCGGACCGCATTGAGATTTTTTACCAGCGTTATCACCTGATCCTGATCCGGCGCACTATGCGACCACTCCACGCCCCACGCCCAATGTATGTTCCCCGACTCCTTCAGCGTTACCGAAAGCAGATAGCCTGCATTAAAAGAATAAGCTATACGGAACAACAGGTTTTCAGGAGATTCTTCATAAGGCATCTGCCACGAAGTCCCACACTGATTGCCGGCAAAACACGTCGAACGGTCATGGAATATGAACGACTGCACCGGAACCGGTTCCCCATGACACCACATGTTCGCATTGCGCGCATCATTGAGGTGAAGATGATTTACATAAGGCTCCGATGCCGAACTTTCACAACCCAGTACCATTTCACTGCCGCAGGAGCTGATGTCTCTGCGGATCTCTTCCATCAAGCTCCGCATCGCCTGTGTCTGCTCCACCCCGGGCACCGGAGCATGTGCGTGGTTCCTGCCGTAACACGGATACTGACCGCCTCCATGGTTCTGATCAAAATACTGACAGTAATCCGCTCCGAACTTTGCCACTTTCAATACCTCTTTGCGGACTTCTTCACGGGGCCACTTTTCCGTCATACACATATCGTAGCCGAGACGCTGCGCTTCAAGTCCGTTGCACGAATTGGCATCGATCTCCCCTTGGGGACCACGCTTCATGTGACGCTCAAGTCCATGCTCACGGCAGACTGACTCCATCGAATAATCATTGATCGAACTGGTCTGGGTCCAGGCTATGCCGGAAGCGTAAAGTCCGAGCAGATCACCCTCGCTGTGCAGCGCATCACGGAACTCGCCCAACAGCTCCTCTCCGCCGAGCGGAGGCCAGATATAGGGCGGTGCCCACGGCGCAGTACCCTCCCAGTGCATCAGTAATGCCATGACCCGCGAATCAAACTTCTCCCGCAGCTTGCGGATATAAGGCAGCGCGTTGCTGTAAGGATAATAACAATTAGGATGAAGTTTGTGTTTGCCGTGATCCAGTCCTTCACCGAGCACCGGATAGATCAGCACCACCGGAGAATCTTTGAACCAGTCGGGAAACGGTTTCGCAGGTTCCGCAACACTGTCATACCAATCACGGTATATCTGCGCCGCTGCCATCCAGTTGCCGGTGAAGCCGGTGATGACATAATCGAACGGCGTGGTGTAATCAGCTCCGAAATCACATCCGGTGAATGTCTGCATCGAAAGACGTGCCGTACCGTCATCAAACGGCTCGTATTCCATAGCTTTATACACGCAGTCACGGTCAAATGCGGCAAAAAAGAGTCCGCCATTGCTGTCGTAGTCCGCCATGAACTGCATCATGGTGTTCACCGGAAAAATACTGCCCGGATTTCTGCCGCGGTACGCATAGCCCACCGGATGATAATAAGACGATGCATAATTTTTGCGGATATTCACATCATTGATCACCACTCCGTCATGCCGGGGAATCAGCAGAGAACGCTTGCCGTGGATGTGCAGCTGCGGAGAATCCACCCATTCCACCGCATGATCCGGAGTCACTCCGGATACATGATTGCGGAAACGGATGAATTTTTCATCACAGGATATGCGGATCTCAAAGACCAGTCCGGGCATTTTTGTACAATCCGTGTAACGCAAGGTACTGCCGGATATTTCAAATTTTGCAAAATCACTGCCTTTGAGCAGCAGCTGATCGCCGCTTTTCTGCAGCAGCTGCAGAGAAAACGGTTCCGCCGACGGCAGGACCAGCTCATAGCCTTTGTGCTTTGCCGAAAGCACAGCTCCGGTTTTTCCGCTCAACCTCAAACTGATGGCGGAAGTTTCAAAAACGATATCTTTCATTGAGTTCACCTTTTGTGCAGTATCAACTGTAATTTTGCAGCGTCACTGCCGCCTGCTATTCCGTCGCAACTCTGAAGCCAGTATGGAGCTTTGGGTTTTTCACGGAAATTGTTGTCGAATACCACGATCCCGAAACGCTTCGGTTTTCCGCCTATGGCTGAAAGCGGGATCGCCGCTTCGTAATATGTACGGTTGTTTTTACGCACGATCCTGACCGGATAATCTTTTACTCCGGCATCTTTGCCGCTGTATTTCACCACCAGAGGTTTGTTTCCGGCAAGAGCTATACCGAAAGTCACAAGTTCGCGTCCGGCTTTTTCTCCGTCGGTCAGCAGTTCTGAAGGCACATCGTTCTTTGTGGAAAACGCCAGCTGGATACTGTCATCTTTCCAGATGTTCAAACCGCTGAAACGCTGGATATGTACCGGATCATCCACCTCGGCGGCAATGTAAAAATATTTGCTGCCGCATGCCGTGCGGTATTTTGCCGACACACTGTGACCGTTGGGGTTCATCGGACATTTGAAATAACAAAGTTCCTGCTGCAGTGCCGCTGCCGGACGGACATGATCCGGATATTTCAAGGTCAGAGACGGGATATTTTTATACCATGCTCCGTTTGATGATTTTATATCGGTATCCTTTATGCCGGGGACCGCATAAAAACTGTTCCGGTTCAAAGGTGCGGAGTATTTTCTGCCTGAAGCTGAAGTGAACTCCACGCTTTTGCCGGAGGTTTTGAGCGTGAACTGCGTTACTTTGCCGGGGATCAGCGACACTTTGCGTGAAACGCCGTCAGAGCTTTTAAGAACTCCGGTCACTGCGGTGTTGAGCATGTTGCGTAAAAAGACTCCGGCATGGGTATCGCTGATGTAATAACCTGAACATTTCACTTCAGGAGTATAGCTTATCAGGACTTTTTTCATCATATCAAAAATCTTTGCCGACGGATATTTCAGATTGAGATACACCGGAGCGGTTCCGATTTCAAGAATATGACTGCCTGCTTTCAACTGCTTTTCCCTGCCGTACATATTGACCATGAGCGTATCTGCCGGAAGAGTGAGCTTTACCGGAGTTTTTTCTTTGATGTTCCACAGCGTCAGCAGGGTGGAGCCATCCGGTTTGTCGAAAACGCAGCAGTAGTAATCTCCGGAGTTGAAATAACGCGGACCGGTGACAAATGCCAGCTGCGCTGCCGCTGTTGCATACATCGCTCCGCCCGGCTGGGGAACATGGTAAAGTTTGCCGTTGAACTGTACGGGTTTCCACACCGTGGTCATGCAGCCGTCGCTGTCTTTCGGAGCTTTCGGCAGATAATAGTTGGGCTTGTGCAGTTCAAAATGGGATACCGGAGACACCCGGGTGAGAAGGATGAGACGCGCGGTAAGCTCCGCCTGATCCACTGCCAGTCCGCTGTCGAAGGGAGCACCGTAATTGATACTGTATCCGGTCTCCTCATTGCCGATCATTTTGCTCTTGCCGAGCGAGGCGGCGAGTGCCGAGGCTTCAAGATACATGCTGCGCAGACTTTTTTCCGGGATCACTTTACCGAGAGTCATATCCCAGTTGCCGGTATAAGCATCGATGATATAACGGTCGAATTCATCAACTATATCTGAAAGTGTGATACGTTCCACATCCTGAAAATATTTCTGGACATTGTTGCCGCCGCAATAGATCGTGGCATCCGGCAGACTTTTTCTGATCTCCCGCGAGACCACGCGCGTCAATATCACCAGATTTGCCATGGCTTCGCTCCAGGTACCGGTGAGTTTATCCTTGTGGACGGCACTGGATGGGGTCTCCTGCTGGATGGTCCAATCCTTGACTCTGCCGTTTGCCTGCTTCACCGCAAGAGCGATGAATTCTTTTGCCCGGGAGATCAAAGCATCGTTCAGCACCGGAAAGCCGGCATCGAGCAATGCTTTGCTGCGCAGTTTTTTCTCAAGTGTGGCACTGAATACCGCACGCATTTTAAAACCGCCCAGTCCGAGATAGTGATTGAAGCCGGTGAATTTCAATATCTGTTCCGGAGTCCTGTTGAGATCGCTCCACCATTTGAGCTTCAAACTTACAGCTCCGATACCGATACGTTTGTAGCCCTCCCACAGCATCTGCATCATGCCGAAACCGATCTGGAAAAACGGATCGCGTTTTTCTATTCTGCGGTTGACTGCAAAGCCGCCCTGGATGGTGTAGGCTTTTTTGCCGTCCGCATAAAAATCTGCAGTGATGGAATAATATCCGCACGGCTGACCGGGGATGTGCATCTCTTTTTCCGCTGCGCGGCGGGAAATGCGGTGCACCACTTTGCCGGATTCATCTTTGACGACTGCCGAATATTCGACTTTTTTCACCTGCGGTTTCTTGCGGAAAAAGATATCCGCTGTGACCGGCTGCTGCGGGTCGAAAAATCCGTGAGTACCGCGCGGAACCAGCAGTACGTCTGACAGCTCACCTGTGTGCGGGGTGCGGAAAGAGACCTCTTTCTGTTTTGCTTTCAATTCCGTCAGGCGCAGCTCATCAAAACGGACCATTCCCTTGCCGCGCTGGAAGAGATCGAAACGGATCGTGGTTCCCCACAGAGCGGTATCTATGATGTATGTTCCCTTGCGCCAGTCAAAAGTGCCGGTCTCTTTTTCGCGGTTGGGTCTGGTGGTGACGATATCAGCTCTCTTTTTCACCTTGTCCCAGCGTGAGATCATGATCCAGGCACCTTCGCCTTTGCCGGAAGAGATGCCTGCACCCTTGACGTAAAAACTGAATTCATACAGCGTATCGGGTTTAAGTCCGGAAACCACATCCGGCAGTCGGTAGGTGTCGATCAGCGCGATGCTGTATCTGTCGGACACCTTGACCTTTTTATCTGCAAAAAACTGTCTGCTTTTCCAGGTCTTGAAGGTGTTTTCAAAGGTTATGTCGATCGCGGCAAGCTGCAGCGACAGTACGGCTAAAATAAATGTCTGTATAATTTTCATTTTCAAATCTTTCCGGTTTCAGAATGTTTTTACGGTTCCCTCAATTTATTGTTAGCAGGCAGTCCGTCCGGACTGTTGAGTGCGGCGGCGTGTCCGTCAAGGAAAAGCACATTGGTGCTTCTGCCGTGACCGAAATAAGGATTGAAATGATATTGCGGATCAACATAGCTCCAGGTGTAATATTGTGCATTACCGCCAAGAGATTTTATCCAGTAGCCGTCAAGCATCATCGGTACGGTTGAGAGACGCTTTTTGCAGTCGGAAGCCTTTTTGATCGAGGCTGGATCATTGGGCAGTCCGATGGGACTTCTTGTGGTAAGCGGATTGAATCTGCTGTTGTAAGCATAGGTGCAGGGCGATGGATAATTCGTCTGGTAATCAAAATAAAATCCGCCGTCGCCCTGCTTCATGAAAGGATAACTTTCAGGACAGATAAACGCTTTCAGCGCATCGGTATTGTGACCGATTTTCCACTTTTTGGGTTCAGTGACGTATCCTCTGCCTGCAAGAGCGATCATCATGTCAAAACGCAGCTCTTCTCCATCGGCACGTTTAAAATACGAGGGAACGAGGTAGTCCTGAAAATCCGTAGTGTAGGAACTGATGAACATTCCCACCTGCTTCTGATTGGATAAACAGCTTATTGCACGGGAACGGGCACGCGCCTGATTGAGCGCAGGCATCAGCATCGCTGCAAGTATCGCGATGATGGCTATCACGACGAGAAGCTCGATAAGGGTGAAATGGGCGGCGGGGAGAGAGGAAAAACTTCTTTTCCCGGGAAAAGAGGTTTTTCCTCTCTCCCCGCACCCCTCTCTCCTTTTCAAGAAAAGCGAATAAGTTTTTGCTGACGCAAAAACGACGTT
>JAZSGR010000003.1:0-6054 GCA_045532825.1 Victivallaceae bacterium
TGGGAGACGGATTGGATATTCTGACTTTGTATAATGCAAAAATCGAAGCCAAGACCACCAACAAAGATGGCTATGCCTCTGCAATCACACTTGATGACAATGCCGACAACACGGTTTATCTCACCGGTAAATCAACTGTAACCGGCAATATTGACCTCGGCAGCGGGTGGGTTGATTTGGTCGTAATCGAATCCGGAAGTAAACTTGTCGGTGGAATTTTGGATACCGAATATGTCACCTTGGATATCTATACTATTGATGGCAAGAATAATGCTCTCTGGCAGAATATCGATGATTCCGGCATGACCGATCTGGATATTCAGTTCAATAGAGGTATGACCGGTGAATTCGCCCTCTGTACCCGCAAATCCAAGGATACTGATTGGGAAGCGATCCTCGATGAATCAGGAG
Source organism: Victivallaceae bacterium (assembly GCA_045532825.1). Taxonomy (GTDB): domain Bacteria; phylum Verrucomicrobiota; class Lentisphaeria; order Victivallales; family Victivallaceae; genus UBA1784. The sequence continues at coordinate 412 of JAZSGR010000003.1, forward strand.
ATGGAATTGCTCTTTTACTCAATGGCGGAGGATCTGTTGATAATCTCTACCTTGGTTCCGTTGTTGACGACGGTCTTTACAAGTACGAGCTTGTCGAAAAAGGCAATACGCTCTCTCTGGCAGTCAGCGTACTGTAAAAATCATTTCAACAGAAATAATGAAGCACCCCGGAAACGGAGTGCTTCATTTTTTTATTGACCTGAAGGTGTATAAGAAAAACTCCTGATGGGCAAAGCTGATTTGCCGAAATTAGGAGTTTGATTTGTGCAAGGATTGATCACAAATTTACAGGCAAAAAAAGAAGAACTGCAGTAAATACGATCCAAAGAAGAATAGCTGCGATACAACCGCTCTTTTTCTCTGCCGGAGTTTCTATCGCACAAACTTCCGCCCAATACGCTTCCCGTTCCGTAGTATCTCGCCATTGCGGCAATTGCGGCGGCTTTGGTAATAGTGGGTATTTTGACCAGTCTGAACTCATGTTTATTGTACTTACTTGATATTTTGTTTCGCTGTATTAACAGATGCAATCAAGGTTATTCTGATTTCTTTACAAAGGTTTTCAAGCCGCTCATATTCAGCATTGGGAATAATGTTTGTTTTGTTCAACAGCAAAAGCCAGTAACTTGTTTCGTTTGACTCTTTTAAAGCAATTTGAAGTTTGGAAACAAAATCAGCCTTACCGTGAGCATATTGAGCTTCGTGGATATTAGCTCCGATACTGGTTCCGGCTCTGCCGATTTGATTACAGATGATCGTTTCGTGCTGACTTTTTAGATATTTAACCAGATTCAGGATTTCAACCGCAAATGCAACGGATAAATCAACAAGTTTGTTTGAAGTTTTTCCCATAAGAGTTTTCCTTTCCGCTGAATAATATAATGCGGACAGAGTTGTATTACAAACAGAAAAACTCTCATTTTCCATTTTCTTACATCATACGGAGCGTAAGCGAAGTGCTTCATATCGGAATGTAATGGAGATGCTTCATATTGTGGAGCGGTAGCGAAACAATGCTTCATTGTCAGGCTTTTATGAAGCACGGCTTCGCCGTATGAAGCGGCACGTTGTGCCATGAAGCGCACCTGCGGTGCATGAAGCGAAGCCTGACGGCTTCATGTTTTTTTGCCCATTTGGGCAAAAAAATGGTCGGGGCGGCGGGGATCGAACCCGCGACTTTCTGCTCCCAAAGCAGACGCGCTGAGCCACTGCGCTACGCCCCGGTGGTGACTTTCTCTTAAAATAACTCTGCTTCAATGTTTTTTCAAGCCGGGTAATTTCAAAAAGTCATTCAAAAAAAGTTGTCAGACCCTGAAAAAAGTTTTTAATGGACCGGCATGGACAAAATGGACGATGATCAGAAGCAGCTTTCCGGAAGTCCATGCTGTCCATACAGTCCATCGACGTCCATGTGAATGCGGTTTTCTTGATTTTTGAGGAGTTTTAAAATTATCTCCGGCACATTTTTTGTTGAAATTTCACAAAATGTGTGATATATTATGGTTTATTGCATAGTATACATCTGTATTCCGGAGCGGATATTCCGGTCCGGTGCAGAACAGTTATTTAGATCTGCAGGTCAACAGAAACGTTAAATAAGGAGGCGAATCGTGAGCTACAAGGTACTCGTTTTCGTCAAACAGGTCCCGGATACTCAAAATATTTCCGGTGACGCCATGACTCCGGAGGGTACAGTCAACCGTGCCGCCCTTCCGGCAATCTTCAACCCGGAGGACTTGAACGCCCTCGAAATGGCACTGGATATCAAGGATCGTTTCGGTGCCGAAGTCATCGTTGCGACCATGGGTATGCCCGCCGCAGCTGAAGTTCTCCGTCAGTCCCTCTACCGCGGAGCCGACCGTGCAATTCTGGTCACCGACCGCGCACTCGCCGGTGCCGATACCCTCGCCACCAGTTACACCCTCAGCTGCTGCGCCAGATACGTCGGCGGATGCGACCTCGTTCTCTGCGGACGTCAGGCGATCGACGGCGATACCGCTCAGGTCGGTCCGCAGATCGCGGAAAAACTCAACATCCCGCAGCTCTGCTATGTCGAAGAAGTCAGAGATATGGCTGACGGAAAGATCACCGTCCGCCGCGCCATCGAAGGCGGTTATGAGATCCTGAAATCCCCGATGCCGGCACTGCTTACTGTCATCGATGCCAATCTGCCGCGTCCGATGAACGCAAAGCGCATCATGAAGTTCAAACGCGCCCGCACTGCAAGCGAGATCACCAAAGAAGTCGCCGATGCCGGACAGGCAGAAGCCGTCAAAGCCGATCTTGCCGCACGCGGTCTTCTCATCACCGAACTCAACGCCGCTGACATCAAAGCCGCTCCGGAACGTATCGGTTTCCCCGGTTCCCCGACCAAGGTCAAGCAGGTCATGAGCGTCGTTCTCACCGCCGGTGAAGCAAAATCCGTCGAACCTACCGCCGACGGCATTGCCGAACTTATCCACGAACTTATCAGCGATCACACCCTGGGGTAATTCTTATGTCTGAAAATATTGGAAACGTCTGGGTCTTTATCGAACAGGAAGCCGGAAAAATCGCCGGAGTCAGTCTCCAGCTGGTCTCCAAGGGCCGCGAACTTGCCGATCGTCTCGGCGTCAAACTCGAAGGCGTTCTGCTCGGTGACAATGTTGCCCGCTGCGCCGATGAACTCTATCAGTACGGATGCGACAAGGTCCTGCTGGCGGAAGACAAACGCCTGGAGCCTTTCACCGTTCTGCCCTACGCAAAAGTCATCATGGACCTCATCAAAGAACGCAAACCCAACATCCTGCTGTTCGGCGCAACTTTGAAAGGCCGCGAACTTGCTCCCCGTGTGGCTTCTGAAAAACTCGCAGGACTCACCGCCGACTGCACCAACCTTGAAATCGATGATTTCGATGACAAACGCAACGGCAAGTTCTACAAAGACAAACTCATGCAGATCCGTCCGGCATTCGGCGGAAACATCATCGCCACGATCGTAAACACCTGGGATGATCCCCAGATGGTCACGGTCCGTGAAGGCGTGATGAAGCTCGGCGAAGCCGATCCCTCCCGCAAAGGAGAACTCGAGCGGGTCGAAGTGAAACTCTCCGATGCCCAGACCGTGGTCGAGGTCCTTGAGCGCGTCCGCGCCGACAAGGAGGTCGATCTCCAGGGCGCGCAGATCATCGTCTGCGGCGGCTACGGAGTCGGATCCAAAGAAAACTTCAAACTGATCCACGCGCTGGCGGAAGCCATCGGCGGCGAAGTCGGTGCCTCCCGTGCCGCAGTCGATGCCGGATGGATCAGCCACGATTACCAGATCGGACAGACCGGTGTCACCGTGCGTCCCCGTCTCTACATCGCCTGCGGTATCTCCGGAGCTATCCAGCACCGCGCAGGCATGGCGGAATCCAAGAAGATCATCGCGATCAACACTGATCCCAATGCGCCGATCTTCAGCTGCGCACACTACGCTATCGTCGGCGATCTCAACCAGGTGATCCCGCAAATGACCAAAGCCTTCAAGGCAAAGCAGTAACAGAGGTGAACCATCATGGGAAACTTTTTCAGTGACAACCGCGACCTTGTTTTCACCCTTGAAAACCTCGATCTGGCCGAAGTGGTCAGCATGGTCGAAAACAATTACCAGTTCGCCAAAGAATATGAAAACGCTCCGGTGGATTTTGCCGATGCTCTCGACAATTACCGCCGCGTTCTTGATGTGGTAGGCAATATCTGCGCCGACCGCATCGAGCCCCGTGCCCGTACCGTCGATGCCGAAGGTCCGGAATTCGAAAACGGCAAAGTGACCTATCATCCGCTCACCGCCATGAACCTCAAGGACCTCAACGATGCCGGTCTCATGGGTGTCATGCTCGGTCACAAATACGGCGGTCTGAACTTCCCGGTCTCCGTCTACACGATGATGACCGAAATGGTCTCCCGCGCCGATGCATCTTTGCAGAACATTTTCGGTCTGCAGGATATTGCCGAAACCATCAGTTTCTTCGGCAGTGAAGAGCAGAAAGACAAATACCTCCCCGGTTTCGCCTCCGGTGAATTCGACGGCTCCATGGACCTGACCGAACCGGATTACGGCAGCGATCTCCCCGGTGTCCGTCTCCGTGCCTATCAGGATGAGAACGGTCAGTGGTATCTCAACGGTATGAAACGCTTCATCACCAACGGCTGCTCCAAGGTCCACCTGGTGCTGGCACGTTCCGAGGAAGGCACCGTCGATGCCCGCGGACTTTCGATGTTCATCTGCGAAGCCTGTCCGCAGCTGGTCGTCCGCCGCATCGAAAACAAAATGGGTATTCACGGAGTGCCGACCTGCGAACTGCAGTTCAACGACGTTCCCGCCCAGCTCTGCGGTCAGCGCAAACTCGGTCTCATCCGTTACGTCATGAGTCTGATGAACGGTGCCCGTGTTGCGATCAGTGCCCAGGCAGTCGGCATCGCCGAAGCCGCCTACCGTGAAGCTCGCAAATATGCCTGCGAACGTGAACAGTTCAAGAAATCCATCGACACTTTCCCGGCGGTCTATTCCATGCTCAGCAGCATGAAGACCGGTCTTACAGCCGCCCGTGCGCTGCTTTATGAAACCACCAGAGTGGTGGATCTGCGCAACAGCTACACCCACATCGTCGAACACGGCGAACCCACTGCCGAAGACCGTGCCGCCAAGAAATACTATGAGCGCGTGGCAGCCGCCCTTACCCCGATGTGTAAAGCTCTTGCCACTGAAACAGCCAACAAGGTCGCCTATGACTGCATCCAGATCCTAGGCGGAACCGGATACATGCGCGACTTCAACGCCGAGCGTTTCTACCGCGACGCCCGCATCACCAACATCTACGAAGGGACCACCCAGCTTCAGGTGGTGGCTGCCATCGGCGGCGTGATGCAGCGTGCGCTGGATACCCGCATCGATGAGCTTGCAGCGATCGAACTTGCTCCGGAGCTTGCGGCTCTGCGCGACAAAGTGCTGAAGATGCGCGAACAGCAGCAGGCGGCGGCGAAATTCGTCTCCGACCTCAAGAATGCGGAATATCACGACTATGTCGCCCGCGATCTGGTCGAAATGGAAACGATGATCTTTGTCGGCATGCTCATGCTGCGTGATGCGGCAAAATGCGCCGACCGTGCTCCGATCGCCGAACGTTATATCCTTGACAGCGTGACCCAGTTTGAAATGCGCCGTCAGCGCGTGACCTCCGGCGACAGCAAGCTGTTGAGCAACAAACGTGATATTATCGATTACTGATAACATGAGGAGAAAAAACAATGAACAATGCATATCTTGCAAAAGCGAAGCAGAAGATCACCGATCCGCAGATCCTTTCGGTGGTTGCAGCGAAACGCGCGCGTCAGCTTGCCGCCGGCGGCCGTCCCATGGTCAAACTCGCTGATGAGGACATCAAAGAGGGTTGCGTAAATCTGCTGGATGTGGCTCTCAAGGAAATCGGTGAAGGTCTGCTCGAATACGAGTTCGCGCCTGCTGAAGAAACTGCTGAAGCTGTTGAAGCTTCCGCCGCTGCGGAAGAAGAAACCAAAGAGGAAACTCCCAGCTGGTAAGTTTTTCCTGACAATTACGGACTGCCGCAAGCCTTCCGGCTTGCGGCAGTTTTTGTTATACACTTTCAGGTCAATAAAACCACC
>JAZSGR010000184.1:0-9053 GCA_045532825.1 Victivallaceae bacterium
CTTGCGGAATTTGCCCGGAAAATCACTGAAAAACTTGATAGTGGCGTTTTCGGAGCGTTGAATCTTGCCGGAAGTCATGGCACATACAAGGAACTTGCCAATATTCCTTTCAAGCCTGAAGCCAATGATGCTTGCGATAAATGCGGAATTTGTGCTTCCGGTTGCCCGGTTGAAGCGATCGACAAAGCTGATCCCCGCAAGACCGATAAAGAGTGCTGTATCAGTTGTATGCGCTGTCAATACATTTGCCCCAAACACGCCCGCGACCTCGATCCTGTTTTCATGCAAGCTGCCGCCGAAAAAATGGCTCCGAAACTTGGCGGTCACAAGAAAAATTATTTGTTTTTGTGAATGAAAATGAATTCCATCCGCAAACTTTTTGATATTCTTTTTGATTATTACGGACCGCAACATTGGTGGCCTTGTCAGACGGGGGCGCGGTGGGAGAGCATTACGGGGGCGATATTGACCCAGAATACCGCTTGGACCAATGTGGAAAAAGCGATCGGGAATTTGCTTGCCGCAGATGTGATGTCGCCGGAGCGTGTTCTGGCAACTTCTGATACGGACTTGCAGGAGTTGATTCGTCCGGCGGGATTTTTTACGCAGAAGTGCGCTTATTTGAAAGCGATGGCGGCATTTATGCTTGAGCGTGAATCTGCCTTTGAGCAGTCGGCGGATGTGTGGGCTTTGCGGAAAGAGCTGCTTGCGGTAAAAGGTGTCGGTCGGGAAACGGCAGACAGCATCTTGCTTTATGCTTTCAACAAGCCGATTTTTATCATTGATGCCTACACCCGAAGGATCGCCCAACGGCATTTACACCTTGACGGAACTTTACATTACGATACTCTGCAAAAGATTTTTATGGATGCTTTGCCGTATGATGTCGCCATTTACAACGAATATCACGCTCTCATCGTCGCTCTCTGCAAAGAGTCTTGTCACAAGTCCGCCTGCGGTGAAATTTGCTCAAAAATATCTGATATTGCCATTTTAGATTGAAATCTTGAGTAAATATTCAGGCAAGTTTACAATGAACTGATGTCAATAAGAAAGAAGTGGAAATTCAATGAGCGCAAAAAATAAAATTACAAGTTATGGAAGGTTGATTCCGGATAAAAGGATGTATCGCTTTGTTTGTCGGGTCGGACTCGCTGGCGTTTTTGCCATTCCAGAACTTTGGAGGGTGTTTTCTTGTATCTCCAAGGGCGAACGGGTAAAACTTGTCCGGGAAAAAGGCAATCCTCATGATAAAAATGCCATTCGTGTAGATATGCCGTTTCATCATGGCTCGGCAATCGGATATATCCCTCGACAGCTTGCTGCTCTGTGGGCTCAGATGATAGATCACGGAACTGTTTATACCGGTTGGATAAAAGATTATTCAGCAGCTGCAGAGGAAATTGTTATTGATGTATATGAAAGATTACTCCTTCCGATAGAAAATGTAAGCAGTATTTGTTTCGGCGAAGGAGGATTTTTCAGCACAGATTTTCACGTTGACATATCTTTCAGAAAACGACAAATGATCTGCAGGGAAGAAACAGAACCTCACAGTATGGAATTTATTAAAACAACTCTAACTTTCTCCAAAGAGCAATGGCAGAATATCGTTTTGAATAATCTGCAGAAATGCAATATTTGTGCTTGGCTTGGGGACTATCGGGATCCGATGATCTGCGACGGAACACAGTGGGAAATGATTATCCGTTGTGGAAGGAAGCATAAAATCCGCATTTGCGGCAGTAATGATTATCCGGAAGAGTGGGATTTGTGGCACGATTTCATTGATCGCTGTCTCAAATGCAATGATATTCAGAAAATAGTAGAAGTCGAAAAAAAGTAAATTGTAATTATACAAAACTTGTTATCAGAAAATTTAGAAAACTGCCAATTTTGTATTGGGTGTTATTCGATTGAAAAAAAATCCTTCAGGATTTTTGGATCCTTGTTCTGTATGTTTTGATTGATTTCAAAAAGGAATGAAAATATCTCAAAATTTCCTTTTTTACAGGATAAGCGGGATCCCGCAAGGGAATCTGATCACCCACAAAAAAATAGAAAAAAATATTTTACAGACTTGCTTTTTTTATTTTTGGTTGTATGGTAGTACCAGAAAAGAATAAAAAGGAATTTTTACTTTATGATCGAACCTGTCAAAAATAAAAATACAGTTGATATTGCCATTGAACATATCGGCGATTATATCGCCAAAAATATGAAAGAAGGGGATGTTCTGCCCAGCGAACGGGATCTTGCCGAACAGCTGCAGATCAGCAGAAATATCACCCGTGAGGCACTCCAGCATTTCCGCACGCTGGGGATCATTGAATCCAAACCTAAAGTGGGCGCAGTCATTGCCCGTCTGCTTCCGGCGGATGTTTATGCAAATTATAAGCCCTTTCTTGCTATTATGCCCCATACTTTCCAGGATCTGGCACATTTACGGCTGACTCTGGAACTGGGGTGTGCGGAAAAAGCAGTGGAAAATGTTACGGAAAAAGATCTGAAAGAACTTGCCCTGTTAAGTGAAAAAATCCGTTCTCTGGCAAAAAGTCCCAAAAGCAGAGATAAAAGCAGATTGAATGAAATGGATATGGAATTTCACACAAAGATCATGAAATTAAGCGGCAACACCCTGATTGATTCCCTGATCCCGCTGGTAGTGGAATTTTTTGAAAAGCAGTTTCAGGACAAGCCGTTATGCCGGAGAGACTGCGGATATCAGGAGCATTTTGAAATGGTGGATGCCCTGAAAGAACGTGATATAGACCAACTTTCCCTATTGATAAGAAGTCATATAACAAGTTACATAAAAAATTATAAAAAACAGGAGTAATTCCATGCTTCTTGTAAAGGATCCGGACAAAATAAGGCTCGGCATTATCGGTATGACCGAGGGTAACGGACACCCCTATTCCTGGAGTGCCATGTTCAATAAGTATAACAGAGAAGCAATGACAAAAGAGTGTCCTTTTCCTGTGATCCCGGAATATCTCAATAAGGAGGATTATGATAAGATCGGGATCCCCGGCGCAGAAATCCGGGTCATTTATTGTGACAATGTCAAAGATGCTGAACATGTGGCAAAATGTTCTCTCATTCCCGAAATTTCTGCCCGCCCCGAAGATATGATTGGAAAAGTGGATGCGGTGATCATTGCAACCGATATCGGTAACGAACACGTGGAGCGGGCAAAGCCTTTTATCGAGGCAAATATTCCTCTTTTTATTGATAAACCCCTTTGCGATACTTATGACGATCTTGCCTTTTTCAAAAACGCCAGAGAAAAGGGGGCAAAGCTCATTTCATCAAGCAGCATGCGTTACTGCAAAGAACTTGTGCCGTATTTGAACGGGAATTTTCATGAAGTGGGTCAAACACGTCTGATCACTTACAATATGCCGAAAAAGTGGGAAACATACGGCATTCATGCTCTTGAAGCGGTTTTTGCTTTGACGGGACCCGGATTTATCAGTATCCGCAATACAGGCAGTGAAGGACGCAATATCCTTCATTTGAAACATAAAAATAATTTTGATGTCGTTATTTCCAATATTTATGACTGTTTCGGCGCACCGCTGACCATTCAGGGAACTGCAGGGACAATTTCCATCAAAATCCAGGATTCCTATTATGCTTTCCGTACACAATTGGTGAAATTTGTGGAATATCTGCGTACCGGAACCGAACCTGTGGATTTCCGTCATACGGAAGAACTCATGAAACTTGTTATTGGCGGCAGAGAAAGCCGGGAGGCTGATGGAAAGGAGATCAGAATATGAACGTTCTTGATATGCTGAAACTTGATGGTAAAACTGCTGTGGTGACAGGCGGCGCGGGGCGTTACGGAAAACAGATCGTCGAAGGTCTTGCTGAAGCCGGAGCAACAGTTTTTATTGCTTCAAGAAATATTGAAAAATGTGAAAATACGGCAGCGGAATTCCGGGCAAGATCTCTGGATGTACGTGCGCTGCAGCTTGATCTTTCCCATCGGGAGAGCATGGACAATTTGATTGCTGAAGTTGTGAAACAGACAAACCGTCTTGATATTCTTGTCAATAATGCTGTCACCCGTTGTGCCACATCCGGCTGGATGCAGGAATTGGAAAATTTTGATGCCAGTTTGCATATCAACGCTTCCAGTATGTTTTATATCACAGGCGCAGCAGCTGAAATCATGAAAAAACAACATTCCGGATCCATTATCAATATCGGTTCTTTTATGGGGCTGGTCGGTTTGGAAACTGCCAATTATGCAGGAACAGATATGTATAACGGTGATCCTTCCCCCATTTATTTTTACGAAAAAGGGGGGCTGGTCAATTTCACCCGCTGGGCGGCAAGTATTCTTGGGGCAGATAATATCCGGGTCAATGCGGTTCATCCCGGCGGTCTGCAGGAAGATCATTTGCCGGAAGCATTTGTAAAAAATTACAGTGCCCGTACAGTTCTGGGGCGTCTGGCAGGTCAGGAGGATTTGAAGGGGATCATCGTTTTTCTTGCCTCGGATGCTTCCGGCTATATTACAGGAACCAATATTCCCGTTGACGGCGGATATACGGCAAAATAAGGAGAAAATGAGAAAAATGAAAGAATCAAAACTTGTTCTCGGATGTGTTCAATTCGGTTTGAAATATGGTATTGCCAATACGAAAGGGCAAGTATCATCACAGGAAGTCAGAAATATTCTGCAAAAAGCCTTTGAACAGGGGATCCGCACTTTGGATACCGCTGCCTCCTACGGGGAAAGTGAGTGTTGCTGGGCAGAGAACTTGCCGCTTTGCAATTGACAGATAAAATGAAAATCGTCAGTAAGATCCCGGCTATGGCAGATGATCTCAATGGCAATGATGCGGAAAGATTTATTATACAGTCCATTGAAAACTCCTTGACAAATCTGAAAGTAAATCAGCTTGATGCCATTCTTTTTCACAAGGAAAGCAATGTGAAATATATCCGGTTGCTGCGCAAGGCAAAGGAACAGAATTTGACACGCTTTTTCGGGGTTTCTCTGGATGGAACTATTCTGGAAAATGCTTATGAGTGTGAAGTCGTCCAGGTTCCCGGCAATGTACTTGACCGCCGTTTCCTTGCTTTCAGCAGAAAAGCACAGGAAAAGGGCATAAAGATCTATAACCGGAGTGTCTATCTGCAAGGGTTGCTGCTTATGGAGGAAGAACGTATTCCGGAAAAACTTAAAGAGATCCTCCCTTACCGCAGAAAACTGGAAAAAATTGCAGAGGAGATCCATATTGAAGCATCGGAACTTTATATGCGTTATCTTTTCAGTATCCCCGCTATTGGGGGCGTACTGACAGGAGTGGATACTCTGGAGCAGCTGGAATACAACTGTAAAATAGCTTCTGCCGGAGCATTGCCCCAGGAGATCATGGAAAAAATCTATGCCAATATCCCCGAATTGCCGGAATATCTGATCCGTCCGGGTACTTGGGCAGCCAATAAATGGGTTTGAACTTAACTTGAAAGGAAAAATGATGATGTATCCCAGAAAATCCCGTGTGCTTGAAAAAATGAGAAGCGGTAAAAAAGCCATCTCCTACAAATTGAATTTGAGCTGTCCCCGTGCTGCAGAAATTGCCGCCATGTCCGGTTTTGATGCGGTCTGGATCTGTCAGGAACATGTGCCTACTGATCACAGTACCATGTGCAATCAGATCCTTGCGGCAAAAGCCTATGACTGCGATTGTATCGTCCGTGTTGCCAAAGGTTCATACAGCAGTTATATCCGGCCCCTTGAAGCGGATGCTTCCGGCATAATGATCCCCCATCTGATGAGTTATGAAGAAGCAAAAGAAATCGTGCATACCGTGCGTTTTCAACCTTTGGGGCTGCGGCCGGTGGATGGAGGAAATGCGGATGGAGCGTACTGTAAACTGGATATGAAAGAATATCTTGAATTTATGAATAAAAACCGCCTCATTATCCTTCAGATCGAAGATCCGGAACCATTGAGCGAACTGGATAAGATCTGTCAGCTGGATGGGATAGATATGATATTTTTCGGTCCGGGGGATTACAGTCACGCCATCGGGCATCCCGGAGAATTTGATCATCCGGAAATCCACCGTGTACGGAAACTTGTTGTGGAAAAAGCTCATAAATACGGTAAATTTGCCGGTACAGTTTCACTTCCTTCCCTTGCACAATGTTATGAAGAGGGGTTCGATTTTGTCAACTGCGGAGCAGACGTAGCCGCTATCGGAGCAAATTGTAATGCAGTAATGAAACAATATGAACAAATTTTTCAATAAGGAAGAATAAAGGAGTCCTTATGAAAGAATGGCAAATACAGAAAAACCTTGCATTGCAGGAAAAAGCCGCAGGATTGATCCCCGGAATGATGCAGCTTTTGTCCAAACGCCCGGATATGTTCAGCAGAGGGGTATGGCCGGCATATTTCAAGAAAGCAAAAGGAGTCCGGGTCACTGATCTGGATGATAATGAATATATAGATTGCAGTATCGGCGGTATCGGTGCAACGGTTCTGGGATACGCAGATGATGAGGTGAATGCAAAAGTCAAACAGGTCATTGACGATGGAAGTGCCTCCACGCTCAATCCTCCGGAAGAAGTATTTCTGGCAGAAAAACTTATCCAACTCCATCCCTGGGCGGAAATGGCAAGATTTGCCAGGTCCGGAGGGGAGGCAATGTCCATAGCTGTCCGTATCGCAAGAACATATACCGGGAAAGGAACGGTGCTTTTTTGCGGATATCACGGCTGGACAGACTGGTATCTTGCCGCAAATCTGGCACGGGAGGGGGCTTTGGATCAGATGTGGATAGCGGGACTTTCTCCCAATGGACTGCCCTCCACCATTTTTTTGCCTTGATGCCGGATGGTGACACGCCATTCGGCTTTTTTCTTGACTTGTTTTGAGGGTGAATTGCAAGGATTTACGACTTTTCAGGCAAAACGGAGAATTTGAAAAGGCAGCATTCCGGAGGGCTGAAATCCGTCAAAATCCCCCCCAAATTCTCCGTTTTGCGATTTTGGGGGATATGGGAATTTGTCAAGTTGTAACTGCTTGATATGCAAAGGAAACAAGCAAAAAAACGCTTTTGATTTTCCCGTTTCTCCAGCAAATGCAATGGAGAAATTCTATATACGAACCGCAGTCCTTTGGATATAATCCTTACCAATCAAAGATTTACAACAAAAATAGAGATTTTTGTATTGCTCACAAATGCACACCGGAAACAGAAAGTCTTGTGTCACCGAGTTCATATTATGGTTTCAGTGCAGAAATGGGAACGATATGTACTCCATCTTTATTGGTATAACCCAATTCTCCGCCGGTTATAACCATTAGCAAATCAGGTTCAGCCAAAGGGCATTGTTTTTCGGTTTTATTATATTCCCTGATGAGCTGTCGGATTTCCAAAAGATGTGCTGCACCTTCTTCAATCTCTTTTGAACCAAGTTTGATTTCAATCAGTGCATAACGCCCGTCTTTCAAATGCAACACCGCATCTGCTTCCAAGCCGTAACGGTCACGATAGTATGAAAGTTTACCACCCAATGCCATTGAATATGCTCTTAAATCCCGCATAACCAGACTTTCAAAAATAAATCCGAAAGTCTTGAAATCTTTCAAAAAATATTCCGGGTCAGCACCGAGAGCCGCTACTGCCACTGATGGGTCGCACATTCCCCGTTTAGGTGTGGAACGCATACTGGCTGCACTCCGGATAGCCGGACTCCACGCCGGAATATCGCATATAACGAACAGTTTTCGCAACGCAGCAAGATAGGAGTCAACAGTGGGCATGGAAACATCCTGTACTGCAAGAATATCCTTACGCATACTTGTTTTATTAGCCAATGTGGAAATATTTCTTGCGTAAGACTTCAAAAGCAAAGATGCTACAAGGGGATCGCGTTCAACATTGTCAACTCTTGAGATATCAACTTCTGCAACATTATTTACATAATCAGTCGCAATAAAGAGTTTCGCATCATCTCCTCTTGCACTCAATGCAGAAGGCCAGCCCCCACGGCAGGCGGCGAATATAAGTTCTTCAACCGATAGCTTCCCAAGTGCACCATCAATTTCATTATCGGGATTTTTGAACATCTCTGCCAAAGAAACATTACCTGATGACTCTTCTGATTCCCAAAGAGTCATAGGTGTCATTTCCAACCGTGAAATCCGTCCTGTGCCGGTATGTTTGGTTTGAGAATCATCTTTAACGACAGATCCGGTAAGGATATATTGACCTTTTTCACCACTATTATCAACGGAAGCCCGAACAGCATCCCACAAAACAGGAGCGAGCTGCCATTCATCGATTAAGCGCGGCTTTTCTCCCCGCAACAAAAGAGACGGCTTGGTTTCAGCTAATTTCAGGTATCCTTCCTGCAAGTCCGGGTTTTGCATTTCCAATACGCTCTTTGCGTGCTGTTTAGCAGTGGTTGTTTTCCCGCACCACTTGGGGCCGACTATCAATGTCGCACCAACAGAACGCAAACGCAGATCCAATTCCGCATCAACAATACGTGATAAATATTTCATAGAGAGTCTCCTTGTTACGGTATAATATAGTGCTGTTTTGTGTTTTTTCAAGTTTTCATTTTGTGTTTTAACGGCATTTTGTTTTGTGTTTTAACGGCATTTTGTTTTGTGCATTCCGGCATCGTTGATTTGATGGGGGCGGATGCTTTTTGTTCAATCTGAATTTCATCTGAAAATAGTATCGCCGGAAATGTCTTCCGCAAAAGTGTAATACTTCAAGGGGGGAAAGATCGCGTTTTTCAAACAGCGGGGTATTGGATTTTTTTCGGTTGGAAAACATCCTCCACGACACGTGATCCTCATTTTTTGTTATTGTCCCATTTTTTGTGAAAGTTGTTCAAAATGCGGTGGCGCATGCATGGGATTTCGCGGAACACCTTGTCACGGCGCAGTCCCGCAGGGCGAAGACGGATCCCGCACCGTACTCGGCGCAAAACTCGACATTGCTCCACGCTGCATCCACCGATCGCAGACAGAACCGTTTCTTGAGCTTGAAAAAAACATGCTGTGTGAT
>JAZSGR010000023.1:0-28471 GCA_045532825.1 Victivallaceae bacterium
TTCTTGACCCTCCGCCGCCCTGCGGGCTATGGAGGGCAGGAAGATAAAACCAGTTCTTATAATACTTGCGAAGCAAACGCTTCATGTACTGCACATAACGCCGTTTTTGCGTCAGCAAAAACTTATTCGCTTTTCTTGAAAAGGAGAGAGGGGTGTGGGGAGAGAGGAATTATCGAAGCCGACGGTCGGCCTTTTCCCGGGAAAAGAAGTTTTTCCTCTCTCCCCGCCGCCCATTTCACCCTCATTGAGCTGCTGGTTGTGATTGCGATCATTGCTATTCTTGCGGCGATGCTGCTTCCGGCATTGCAGCAGGCGCGTGAGCGCGGCAGGATGATCAGTTGTACTTCAAATTTCAAGCAGATCGGATTTTACGGATACAATTATCAGCAGATCAGCGACGGCCGTTTCATTCAGGGGGATGTGAGTGTGAACTGGGTCACAAAGGTGATGCTTGCCGAAGGTGCTGTAAAGACTTACAGTGAAACGCTTAAGGCGACATCAAATGATATATTCGGTTTGAAAAAGCAGTCCGGTATCGTGTGGTGTCCCTCCGGCAGACGGACATACGGTGACAGTGCTGCGGATTATCTCGGCTATGGTTATACAACGGGATCACTTGCCCGGCGTATCCACTATGCACCCCACATCATAAATAACACCGGTCCGTGTTCCTGGGTTGATAATCCGTTGACCAAATATTCAAGTTATTTTCGTGATTCAGCCAAGATTTCTCAAATCAGATACCCCAGCCGTCAGTGCTATATGTCAGAGGCACAGCATGCCGGAAAGCCGGAGATCGGCAGCGGATATAACTGTGATACTAGAAATGAAGTGGACAAAACCACGCAGGGCAGGGTGACCTGGCGCCACAACAATCAGGGCAATTATCTTTTCTGTGACGGACATGTTGCAGCTGCGAATTATTCTGCGGTGGTTGAATACGTGAACAATAATCTTAATGAAGCCAAAAAAGGTTATATAGCACCGTAACCGGATAAAATATACAGGATTTTTTTAAATGTCTGAAATCAATCGTGATGTGTTGAGGGATAAGATCCTCGGCTGTTGGGCCGGTAAAAATATCGGCGGAACTCTCGGTGGACCGTTTGAACGGGCGACAGGTCCGCTTGATGTCAAGTTTTACACCCATAAACTGGATGGTCAGCCGCTGCCCAATGATGACCTTGATCTTCAGCTCATCTGGCTGGCGGGGCTGGAAAAATATTTCTGTCCGTACGAACTTACTCCGAAAATCATGGGCGATCTGTGGAACGATCATATCATAGGTCACTGGAATGAATACGGCGTCTGCTCCACCAATTTGAAACACGGATTTTTCCCGCCGCTCTCCGGCAGGATCAATAATGAAAAGTGGAAATGGAGCAACGGCGCATGGATCCGTTCAGAGATCTGGGCGTGCTGTTTCCCCGGTTCTCCCGATGAGGCGATCCGCGCCGCATGGCTGGATGCCAGCTGCGACCATTACGGCGAAGGTATCTATGCGGAAATGTTCACTGCCGCTCTGGAGAGCGCGGCTTTTGTCGAAGATGATGTGCATAAACTTATCGATATCGCTCTTGCACGCATTCCGGCAGACAGCCGTATCGGACGCGCCGTCCGGCTGGCAAGAGAGTATTACGACAGCGGTAAAACCTGGCAGAAGGCGCGTGAAGCTCTGCTTGAAGACAGCCGGGATCTCGGTACTTTTCAGGCTCCGTGCAATGTCGGATTTATGGTGACCGGTATCCTCTGGGGCGAAGGTGATCTCGGAAATACCGTCTGCATCACCACCAACTGCGGCGATGATGCAGACTGCACAGCCGGTACTGCCGGTGCGGTCATAGGCATTATCAAGGGATTTTCCAATCTGCCGGAAGAGTGGCTCAAACCTATCGGTATGGGGATCCGGACCTGCAGTATCACCCAGCTCGGCGGTATCTGGCCCAAACTGCCCAAGACCATTACCGAACTTACCGACCGCGTGCTGAATGTGGCACTCAATACCGCAATCTACAATGCCGAACTGCCCCGTATCATCAAAAACGGAACCGGATTTACGCAGGAAGAAAAAGATGCTCTGCTTACTCCGCTGTCACCCTCTCATAAAGCGGCAAGTCCGACCATCGCGGAGATCCTGTGGGAGAAACCTGCAACCGAACTTCAGTTCGAGCGCAGCTGGGCGTGGATGTATGTGCGTTATCCGGATGATCCGGAGATCATTCCCGGCAAACCGTTCCGTCTGCAGGTACGTTTCAACCGCTGCACCAACCGCATCACGGATCTCAGGCTGAAACTGCGTCTGCCGGAGGGCTGGAGCTGTCCCCGTGCTGAACAGGGTCTCTTCCTTGCCGAATTCAAATACGGCGAGTGCGTATCTTTTGACATCACCGCTCCGGAAAACGCTTCTGCGTTCGGATATGTGGAGCTTGAAGTTTTGCGCGATGGTTTCGTCTGTCCGGAGCTGTTCGCCCTGCCGGTGCAGGTCAAGGGCGGCTATGCCTGTGCGATGATTCCGCAGCCGGTCGATTCTCTGGATGACTGGCGCATAAGAAGTCTCCGCGCCAGCCGGGGCCTGGTTTGAAGGAGGGGATCATGAAGCGGGAGTGTTTTTTCGGCTACCGTTCTTTTGAACCGGAATACGATACCATGAAAGAAATGCGTAAACGCGGTGTTGATAACGTGACCATCATGGTGTCCAACAATACCAATTTCATGGGTTCGCCGTATACCCGTTACCAGCCGACCTGGATCTGGAACCGGGAATATGATTTTTCACTCTTTGATAAAAATATGAAAGATGTGACTGACGCGGTCCCTGATGTCAAGCTCAATGTGGTGCTTGATCTCAATCCTCCTTCATGGTGGAAGCCGCGCCTTGCCGGACGCGATGTTTATAACGAATTCGGCAGACTGGCTCCGCACAAAGACTACCGCGAAGATGTCTGTCACTATTTGAGGGCTCTGCTCAACCACGCAGTGACGAATTATCCCGGACGTTTCGGTTATTTTTTCGTCATGGGCGGATTTACCACCGAGTGGTTCGACTGCTCGCACGGAGCAGAGAGCATGGCGCGGATCGAAGCATGGGATAAATGGCGGAAAAAGCACGGTCTTGAGCTGTGCGACATTCCCGGTTACCGCGCCCGTTACTCCGGAGTCCCGGAGTCAGATGGTTTGCTCCGCACTCCGGAAAAACATCAGCTGGCACTGGAGTATCTCAAATTCAATAATGAAACTTCGCTGGAGACCGTTGCTCTCTTCTGCCGTACGGCAAGGGAATGTCTGCCTCCGGAGATCGGAGTCGGTATCACTTACGGATATATGTATGAACTTTCATGGGTGTTTTCAAAAAGCAGTAACGGCCATCTGGAATATGAAAAACTTTTTGATATGCCCGAAGTGGATATGGTGTGGTCGCCGTTTTCCTACGGTGCGGTGCAGCGCGGAATGGGCGGTTCCCCGGTCATCATGCTGCCGCTGCAGACTTTGAAGATACGCGGAAAAATGATACTGGGCGAGAACGATACCACGACTTTCACCAGCAGATTTCCCAGGGCTCCCGGCAAAAGCGGAGCGGTCGCGATCATGGGCAGAGAGGTCGAGTGGAAAACTCCGGAAGAACTGCGTGCCGGATTGCGGCGTGAAATCTGCTATGCTCTCATCAACGGTACCGGCATCTGGAATTTTGACATGTGGGGCGGCTGGTACAGCAATGATGCCGCAATGGATACGATAGGTGAATGTAAGAAGATCTGGGATGCTGAAGTCAAAAAGCATCCGGCTGACTGCAGTGAGATCGTGATGACGGTCGATCCGCAGAACTGTTATTATATCAATGACAGTCATAAACTCTGCGATCAGTTTGTTTCCCCCGTCCGCCGCGCACTGGCGAAAACCGGATGCATGTACACCACCGCAAGTTTCAATGACCTTGAGAAGATGGATCTTTCAAAGGTGAAACTTATCATACTCTGTCATCCCTTCGATCTTGATAACGGCAAGCTGGAAAAGATCCGGAAATATGCGGAAAACCGGACCATCCTCTGGCTTTACGGGCCCGGTATCATCCACAACGGCAAATGGGATGAGGCAAACATGGAAAAACTTGCCGGTGCACCGTTCGGTTCAGACAAGATCGTTTACAACGGCAATTTCGTTTTTATGCCCGATCCCGGTGCCGTTACCGGTGAGGATATGCGCCGCATAGCCGGATATGCAAGGGTACACTGCTGGTGCGGTGAGCCGCATCCGGTATACGCCAACAGCGAACTGGTTATGATCCACATCGCAGAAGCGCAGAGTGTCACTTTGAAATTCCCCCGTAAATGCAGCAGTATCACTGAGCTTTTCAGCGGCAGAAAATACTCTGATACCGATCACATCGGAATCACTGCAGACGGACCGGAAACTCTGCTTTTCCGTTATGAATGAACGATAAGGAAATAAAAAAATGGTAAAATTTTTCAGCATGAAAAACGCAGTCGTGTTTTCCTTTGCGGTATTGTTTGCCGCCGCATCCGGTGCGGCAAATCTTTTCTGCGGCGATACCGGAGCTGAAGCCGGGATCGACTTTGTGACTCTCGGCGGCTATGGCAGCAGGCTGGTTCCGGCTGTCCGTGACACCGCAAATGCTTTTGAGGGAAAAAGTTCCCTGCGTATCAACTGGGTGCAGAAACAGCAGATCGGCAATACCCGCCACTGGCTCGGAAGATATATCGGAATCAATACTCCGGAACTGGAAAAAAACTGTGATTACACGGTTTCATTTTACGCCAGAGCCTGC
The DNA here is from genome assembly GCA_045532825.1 of Victivallaceae bacterium. Classification (GTDB taxonomy): domain Bacteria; phylum Verrucomicrobiota; class Lentisphaeria; order Victivallales; family Victivallaceae; genus UBA1784. The sequence goes on from JAZSGR010000023.1 coordinate 4,784, forward strand.
GCCGATGATTATCCGCTCGGCGTGCATCTTTTTGCCAACGGCGGATGGACAAAGGACTCATCTTATTATCTGTCGGCAAAACTTTCAAAGGAGTGGAAACGCTATTCATTTACTTTCCGTCCGCGGTATGCCGGAACTGCTCCTTCAAAGTGCTACTCTCTCAATCTGCTGCTGCCCCGGGATGCAAAGCTCCCTGATGGTCCGGTGTGGTTCGATGCATTCCAGATCGAAAAGGGCAGCCGGGCGACTGCTTATGAGAGCGGTCAGGCAGCTGCGGTCGATACCAGACTCGAATCCGGCAAACCGATGCATGTCATCAACAGAAATGATAAGATCAGTTCTGCGGTCAATGCGGTCGTACTCAAGGGTTCCGGCAGGACCACCCTTGAACTTACCGTCCGCGACTGGCAGGGAAACGTGGTGAAAAGATATACAGTTCCGCTGAAAAACTCTCTGCGGAAAAACTTTGAACTGCCCAGTGACCGTTACGGCTGGTTCATCGCAACGGCAAGGGTCCTTGCCGGTGATGCGGTGCTGGCTGAAGAATACAACACCTATATCGTGGTGCGTCCGCCGGTGAAAATTGCTCCGGGATGCCGTGCTTTTATGGGGGTGATAACCAGTGACGTGTATACCGAAGATACTTTTGCCGCCATGAGGGCAATGGGAGTTTCACGCATTCAGGTGAATGTGAGAAAACTGGGACAGTTATCCCATGGATTGCTGGGACCGGGAAAATATGATTTTTCCGGAGCTGATTTCTGGGTCAACAGTGCCAATAAATACGGTATTGCCGTCAAACTCAGCGGAATAGGTCCGTTTGACTGGCCGCTTTCCTGTTTCACCGCAGAAGAGGTAAAGGAGATGAAACAGGCGAAGGAGCGTCATCCGATGCTCGGGATGCGTCACCGCAGGATGTATGGTGATTTTATCCGTCAGATCGCCGACCGTTACGCCGGAAAAGTGGAAACTTTTGATGTCGGTACTGAGGATAACGGACGTCTGGGAATAAGTCCCTACTTCAAAAAGAAATATCCGGAGGGTGTGCAGAAAGATAAAAACGGCACTCCGTGGGTGGTCGCAGGTCCGGCGTTTGATACGCTCTGCACCCTGCTGATCGATGCGGCAAAGATCCTCAAAGAGCGTACTCCGGCAGGTACCCGCATTGCCTGTATCCGTCCGTCGCAGGGAAGACCGGGCAATGAATGGTTCTTTGTCTGGAAAGAGTTTGAAAGGATCGGCAGATATTACAACTCTTTTTCGATCGATACTTATTCCATGGTGCCTTATTACATCCATAAGAAATATCCCCGCAATATGCGTTCAGGCGGCGGTCCGGACGGACGTTTTTTCACCAAGGCTCACGCCCAGAGAATGATCGACAAATTCGGAAACAAAGATATGGATATTTTTCTTTCTGAAACCGGTGTGTCGCTGTTTTCCATGGAGCTTCCGCTTTCTCCTGAACATCAGGAAGCGGCAGAGTACACTGTCCGCGATATGATTGCAGCAAAGTGTGCCGGAATCACATCGTATGATCTTTTCCGCGGTCCGACTGAGCATCCGAACAGTATCGGCTTCTCGTTTTTTGCCAACAGCCAGCGCGGACTGCATATCAGAAATGCCGCATTCAGCGCACTTGCACAGGTGCTGGAAAATGTCGTGGAAACCAAATGGATCACTCCTGACAAAGACACCCGTCTGGCTTTCCTGAAGCATGCTGACGGCAGCGGTGTCTGCGCGGTATGGTCCAAAAAAGGTACTGCGATGCGTATCCCGGAAGGTGTGGAACTTTATGACATCATGGGCAACAAGTGCAGCATCCCGGCGGACCGCACTCTGGAACTGTCGGAAACGGTGTATTATTTCGCCCACAAAAAGTATGATGTGCTGCTGAAAAAACTTGCTTCTCCCGGGATCGAACAGACTGATCTCTGTACGGTGATGTTCCGCCGCATGAATATGGAGCGCGGATTGCTCAAATTCACCAATAACTCCAATACGGATGTGCTTTCGCTTGATGTCGTTATCAAAAACGACGGTACGGAAAAAGTCAAGCGCGTACTGAATGTTCCGGCAGCATCCTGGAACAGCATCGGTTTCAAACTTCCGGCATCGGTGAAAAACGTTGAAGTTTCCTGCCGCCGTGCCGGCAGCCGCAGTAAAGCCATGACTGTGAATTTCACCATGAACCAATACACCGGTATCGCTTCCGGAAGTCAGCCGCAGTCGGTTATGGGACAGGTCGAAAGCAGAACTGATATCCTTCCCGACGAGCCCTGGACTCCGTGGTCAGGAAAGAATGATCTTTCCGCCGTTCTGTATGGTTCGTGGGATGAGGAGTACCTGCATCTCAAAGCAGTGGTGCGTGATGACATACACAATCCGTCAAAGGATAAATATCATCCGTGGAACGGAGACTCCATGCAGTTTGCACTTGATCCCGGGAACAACGGCGGATTTTTCGTCCGCATCCCCGGATTGCCGCTTGACCGTGATGACATCGAAGCCGGTATCATGGCAGGCAGAAACGGAGAACAGCACCTTGAAATGTCGGCGGGAAGAGAGCTTTCCAATGATATCAGGTATACCGCAACGCGCGATGAAAAGGCAAAAACCGTTGTTTACACCATTGATATCCCGTGGAAGAAACTTGATGTGAAACCTTATAAAGGCATGCCTTTCGGATTATCCGCAGTTTTCTTTGACGATGATACCGGCAACGGCAAGGATTACTATGGGTTTATCGGTCAGGGCGTAACCGGCCGTTTCAAAAATCCGGGAAAATACAAGAAATTCTATCTGCAGTGACAAACGCAGATAAGTGCGATACAGAACTGACCGGTCATTATCACATGGGGGGGACCGGTCTGACATCTGCGCCGCCAAAATAAGCCTGTTGGGCAAAAACAGCGCGCGGTAAATACCCGACCGGCAAATCAGCGCGGCGCACCGCAATACCGGCAAGGTATGACAGCTTTTCCGCCGCCTGGGCTAGCATACCTGACCGGTTATGCACCAATGCAGTATGACCGCTGCGGTATGACAGCCGCTTGGGGGCGGCGGCGCATCAGGTGTGAAGTTGCCAAACTGCGGTGGCGCATGCATGTGATTCAGCGGTACACCTTGTCACGGCGCAGTTCCAGTCGTAAACCGTCCAATAACCGTTTTTTTATGGTTTGGTGAGTTCTTCAAGACGGGTCAGATATTCCATGGCTTCAGTCCGGTTTTTTCCGCACATTTCTTCCGAGGGCTGCAGCGAGGAGCATACTGCCGGACGCGCCGGATCATTGAAGATACGGCAGCGCATATTTTCATCCAGATGTATGCATGCAGTCCCTGCCGGTTTTCCCTCCGGCATGCCGGGGATCGGTGATGATATGGAAGGGGCGGTACAGCACGCTCCGCAATGCGGACGGCAGAGAAATTTTTCAGACGTCACGATGTTTTCTTCCTGCAAACACATCCAGTTCATCAAGTTGTTCTGCGGTGAGGGGATTTGCTGCGACCACTGCCGCCATCATGGTTTGTTTTGCGGCATTTTCCATCAGTTCCATGCGGTCAAAGGCTGAAAGCAGATTTTTTCCGAGTGCGATCACCCCGTGATTGGTCATCAGTCCGCAGTTTGCATGTTTCAGGTGTTCCGCCACGGTCAGGGCAAGCTGCTCTGAACCCATAAGGGCATACGGTATTTTTACGGCATCGCCGAGAATGGCATAGGCTTCGGCAGTAAGATGCGTGTCAAGTTTCATTTCTGACGCACTGAAAAATGTCGCAGTCACCGGATGCGCATGGACGATCGCTGAAATATCCGGTCTGGCGGCGTAGATCGCAAGATGCATGGAGCTTTCAATGCTCAGTTTAAGTTCCGGAGTAAGGTTTTTTCCCTCCGGAGTTATCACTCCGACAGTTTCTGCCGACTGTTCGCATTTGTCGGTCTGCGATGCCGTTATCACGATGTTTCCATCTGCAGTGCGGCAGGAGATGTTTCCGCCGCTGGTCGTGGTGAGAAACTGCCGGTAGAGCCGGCGCATGAAATAAGCTGTCTGTTCTCTTTCTTCCTGATAGATCATAAGTACCGCCATAGAAAATTTCAAAACTCCTGAAAACTGTCAAAGTGTCCCCGCTTCGATCTGTAAAAGGGAGCATTTTTACCTGTTGCCTCTAAAGTCAAATCATAATCACAGCATGGTAATTTTTCAGTTGCATTATCACAATAATATCCTTTCGGAATTTTTACACAGATTCTGGTGTTGGCAGGCGCTGATATATGCCAAATTATTTTATCATCTGCGACTTTCCAATTGCTTTCCACTTTGCCGTATGGAGTAATCAGTGAACTTTTGACAAATCCAAGGCGGGTATCCGGTTCAATGGCAAAACAAATTTCTTTACCACCGGGAGCAGTCAGTCGGATTCCGCAAATATGCCGCATGACCCATTCATGAACTGCTCCGTAAGCGTAGTGATTGAAACTATTCATATTCACATCGCCAAAACCATCTTTGACCGTGTAGGAGTTCCAACGTTCCCACATGGTCGTTGCTCCCTGATTGACCGAAAACAGCCATGACGGATAATCTTCCTGCAAATACAATTCACACGCTCTTGCATGACAATTATTTTTGCTCAATGCCAAACTCAAACACCCTGTGCCGACAAATCCGGTATCAAGTTTATTACAGTTTGCTTCAATCAATTTATCTAACACAGAGGCGTTATCGGAACGCAAGTTTTCCGGAAGAATCTCAAAGTGCAGAGCTAATGCCAATCCGGTTTGAGTCGCAGGAGTAACAATACCGCTGTTATCCAGAAATTTTTTGCAGAATGCTTCACGCACTTTTTGGGATAAATCCCGATAATATTTCGCTTCAGCAGTTTTGTTCAAAACCTCTGCCGCTTTTGCAGTCAATTCTGCACAGCGGGCAAAATATGCTGTGCCGATCAATTCTGACGGCGTTTCAACTTTTGACAATGCCAGCCAATCACCGAATTTGGTTTTCGGGCGGATCAGATTTTCTGAAGTTTCTTTCTGATAATTTACCCAGCGGCACATCATGTCAAAATTTTCTTCCAGAATCTGCTTGTCACCGTAAGCCATAAAAACCGTCCACGGACAGATAACAGCGGCATCAGCCCATGCCGCTGCCCCGAAGCCATATTTGAAAATATTCGGAGCAATACAAGGCAACGCCCCATCTTCATTTTGAGCATCACTCAAATCATTGAGGTACTTCCGGAAAAACGCTCCGACATTCATATTGATCGCTGCTGTACCGCAAAATATCTGGGCATCGCCAAGCCATCCGAGTCTTTCATCCCGTTGCGGACAATCTGTGGGAATTTCCAGAAAATTGCCCTTTTGTCCCCATAAGACGTTTTGATAAAGGCGGTTGAGTTTCGGATTACCGCATTCAAAATATCCGGTATTTTCCAATTCAGAATGAAGAACGATCGCTGTAACTTCCATATTTTCCGGATCAACTCCGGAAAATAATGGCCCATCTATTTGCACATACCTGAAGCCATGAAAGGTAAACTTGGTTTCGTATTCCATGACAACATCATGGTCGCTTCCTTTGGTAGTATAGAAATCGGTACTCAATGCACTGCGGAAATTCTGATTGTAAAGTGAACCATCTTTATTGAGCATCTCACCATATTTGATGACAAACAGTTTGTTTCCGAATGCTTTCAGATTTTTGATCCTGATTCCGCCGGAAATATTCTGACCGAAATCCCAGATAAATTCATTGTTTGGTGTTCTGGTGAACTTAACTGGTTTGATCTCCGTAATTTCCCGAACCGGTACACAGCATTTCGGAGTCAAAGACGGAGAGTCTGTTGCGGCATCACCGATTTTTGCCTCTTTCCACTTTGAATCATCAAATCTGTTTTCATCCCAACCGGGCATTTCCAGCCGGGCATCATAAACTTCACCGTCATAAATATCGCTTCTCAAATATGGACCGGTGGCACTGCGCCAACCGTCTCCGGTGGTGATTACAGAACGTGATCCGTTGGAATGATATACTTCCAACTGCAATAACAATTCCGGGTGTTCCCCGTAAATATTGCGCCGTCTGCCGGAAAGATAAGAACAATACCAACCGTCCGCGACAATTGCTCCGAGCGTATTGGTGCCATCAGCGAGCATTGATGTTACATCATAAGAAAGATACTGGATGCGGGTATTGAAGTTGCTCCATCCCGGAGACATCCGGTCAGGAGAAACGATTTTTCCGTTAAGATGCAATTCAAATATCCCCCGGCATCCGGCGTACAACCGGGCGCGGGAGATATTCTTTACAGTAAATTCTTTCCGGAAGTAAGGCAATGGTGAAGAGGCGGCAGGATTATTCCCGTCAAACCAGATCCATTTTGCACTCCAATCGGTGTTTTTGAAAAGCGGAGTTTCAAAAAATGCTTCTGCGGAAATGACACTGTTGCCCTCGGTGTCAGTAACTGTAACTTGCCATTTGACCCGGCATCTGGAAGGTAAAGGTTTGCCATGCCAGCGAATTCCGGCAGATATATCAGATTCCACTATGCCTGAATCCCACAGCAATTCTTCACTGTCAGCATTTTTCGCCACGATCCGGTAAGATTCCTGCATCGTGCCGGGATACAAAGAGATCATAAGCCAACTGAATGACGGACAAACGGAAGCACAAAACAATTTACCTGACGGCAAACCATCTATCCGCAAATCTTCAATCGAAAAACAATTGCTTCCCATAAAAACGCTTTATTCGAGTTTACTGCTGTCCGGTAAAAATTATCGGAGTTGATTGAAATTGTCTGGACTTGTTATATATTGATGTTCAGATATGTTTTCCATAAATAGAATATATCACACAGCATGTTTTTTTTCAAGCTCAAAGAACGGTTCTGTCTGCGATCGGTGGATGCCGTATGGAACAAGGTCTTTTTTTTTGCGCCGGGGGCGGCACCGGATCCGTCTTCGCCCTTACTCTTCTGTGCCGTGACAAGGTGCTCCGCGAAATCACGTGCATGCGCCGCTGCAGTTTGAACAACTTTTACAAAAAACGGGACAATAACCAATAACTTGAAATTAGCTCTTTGATGATTATTTTCACAAAGTCAGAAAATAATTCATTGCAGATAACAGGTACACCGGATATATTAAAAGAAAGATGACTGTCCGGGCAAATTAACATGAAGACAGAAAAGGATGATATCATGTGTACTGCTTTGAAAAAAATACTGCGTGACGGCAGCTGCCTTGAGATACATAAATTTATTTTCCCGGGGTGCAGTGATGTACCGGATTGGGGGCTTCCGTTTTTTCAAATGGATCTGCCGGAGTGCTGGCGTCTCTATTATGATGAGGTATTCAATGATCCGGCGGATGACATTGTCAATTACTGCTATGCCGGAGTCATCGGCGGAGTGCCATGCTGCCGGATGTGGTTCGGATTTTCCCGCAAAACCGGAGCCGGAAATTTCGGCAATGTGGTGACTCTTCCCGAATTCCGCCGCCGCGGGATAATGATGGAACTGCTCAATGAACTTTGCCGCGATTTTGAAGAAAGCGGAGCTTTCTTCTGTTCCTGTGATGCCGCCGCTGCTGCCGCCGGAGCGTATGAAAAGGCAGGGTTCTGCCGGATATTCGGTGAAGAATATCCGCCGATGGCTCTCGTGCGCTCCGGATCAGGGAGTTTTTCTTCGATCATTGCGGCGGCTTACGGCAATACCGGAAACGCTAAAATACGTCCGGGAGTCCGGTCGGATAGATTTGACTGCGACAAGTTGCTGATGTATGCTCCTCAAGTATACCGTAAAATCTCTCTTCCGCAGGATGTTCCGTCGTACCTTTCTCTCTGGCAGGAGTATGTCCGCCGCGGCATGGCAGAGGTAAGAGTGCTTGAAGCGGAGTCCGGTTTCTGTGCAGGATTTGCGTTCAAACTGGAGGACGGCAGATCAGGATGCGTACTGCATCCCGGATTTAAAAGTTATGAAGCTCAACTGCTGAAGGAGGTCTCCGGATCATGAGCGATGTTCTTTACGGTATCGACCGGCAGGATATATGGCTGCCGCTGTTGAAGGGAAAACGGCTTTGCGTGCTGACACATTCTCCCGCTGTTGACCGGGAATATGTCAGAACTGCCGATGTGCTTTGCCGCAGTTTGAACGTTACTGCGCTCTGCAGTCCTGAACACGGTCTTGACGGTCTCGCCGGACCGGGGGATGAGGTCGGCAATTCCGTCGATCCTGAAACCGGACTGCCGGTATACAGCCTGTTTCAGAGACATGCTGATGCTCTTTCTCTGCCGGATGCTCTTGAAAATGCCGACGCCGCAGTTTGCGATTTCTGCGATATCGGTTCCCGTTTTTATACCTACATATCATCTATGTTCGATGCAATGAGAATATGTACGGAAAAAGGTATTCCCTTCTATGTGCTTGACCGTCCTGATCCGGTCGGCGGCATCCGCTGTGATGGAACGCTTCCGGATGAACGTTTTTTATCGTTTGTCGGACGTTTCACGATGCCGGCAAGACACGGACTTACCCTCGGGGAGGCCGCGCTGCTTTTCAAAGAAAGGATCTTTACCGGTTGTGATCTTACTGTTATTCCGGTAAGCGGCTGGCGCCGCCGTATGGAGTTTGAGGATACCGGCAGGGTGTGGATCAATCCATCGCCGAATATGCCGGGACCGGATTGCGCCAGGGTGTTTTGCGGAACATGTTTTATCGAGGGAACCAATATTTCCGAAGGACGCGGCACCACCAGACCGTACGAACAAATCGGTTCGCCGTTCATAAAATCAGCGGAACTTGCCCGCATTATGAACAGCTTTAAGATCCCCGGAATAAAAATGCGTCCCTGCCGTTTCATGCCGTTATCCGGTAAAAAGTATGCAGGTGAAGTTTGTGAGGGAGTGCAGGTGATCCTTACCGACCGCAGAAATGCAGACTGCTTTGCTGCCGGTATCCGTCTGCTGGATGTCCTGCGCAGCGAAGTAAAAGGTTTTGAGTTCAGTAATCCGGTGCTTTTCGATCACCTGCTCGGTACCGACCGTTTCCGGCTCGGCATGATTTCCGCTGATGAACTTATCGGACAGGCCGGGGAAGAGAGTCGGGAGTTTCAGAGATCCGTGCGCGATCTTCTTATTTACAAAGACTGAAAAACTGTTATTACTGTCTGAAAGCTGAATTGTTGGTTATTGTCCCATTTTTTGTAAAAGTTGTTCGAACTGCGGTGGCACCGGGCAATTTCGCGGTACACCCTGTCACGGCGCAGAAGAACAGGGCGAAGACGGATCCCGCGCCGTACCCGGTGCATCCAACGCTTGCAGACAGAACCGTTTTTTGAGCTTGAAAAAACATGCTGTGTGATATGTTTTGCTTGAGGAGTTTTGAAATTGCCTCAATATACTTTTCATTTTACCTTCATTCCGGCTATGAATACTGGGAATACTATGAATACTGATATAGTCTTCTTGGTATTCCCGGTTTTCTTATTTGTTTTTGTTCCGTTCTTTCAATCTTGCCGAAAACATTTGTTCTTTAAAGCCGCCTTGTGCCAGAAATTTTTTCTCAAGAGCATTTAATTGAGATTGCAATAAAAAATCCTCCTGATGCAAAAAACATATAACCATATTGGCAACAGTTTCAGCTGGACGGCTTTTCCCCAACTCCACGAACCATTGATCCGGCACTCTGCTGTCAACTGTTTTTTTACGAAGAAAAGCGACCTCCGCTGAATCTTTTTCCCATTGCCGGAAATTGCGAACCCGCAGAAAATCTTCGTAATCTAAAAGCAGTTCCAGAAAACTTGCTTTGGCAACATTGGTCAATTTTATTGCAGTTTCCATTGAGGTCACTCCGGCGGCACTGCCTTCGGCAATATTCTGTTTGCCGCTGCGGGCAGCTTGAATCATCTGGTCAATCGTGCGATCACCTCTATTCAAGAAAGTATGTGCAAAATGAAACGTCAAATCATAAATAATCTGCGCTTTACGGAAAGTCAGCAAAGTTTTAACATCGCCATTGGGTGATGTTAAATAGTCCCGGTCATGGCTCATTTTTAGTTGCCTCCAACGTTTTCAAAACTTTCCGGGCTCCGGGGTATCCGGGGTCGGCAGCTTTGGAGTACCAACAGAAGGCTTTTGCGTGATCGACTTCCACGCCGTCGCCCTCATCATAACTCCATGCCAAGTCACATTGAGCATCCGCATTGCCCGCTTCGGCGGCACGGATAAGTTCTGCAATATGATTTTCAGTTTCCGGATCGTGCTTTGCCATACTGTAACTCCTTGATTGACCGCAAATGTAATATACTGCCTGTTGATAAGTTTTTCAATTCTGCAAAATTATGATATGTTATTGAGCTTTTATCATTATAACAAACTGGTGTCATTCTGTGTAATGATATATCAGTTAACTGGTTATGATGAAATTGTTCTCTTGTGTGTTGTCGGTTGACGATACGAATGGTATATGGCAGTGGATTGCAGTGAAGTGCATAGCAGTGAACAAAAAGGATCAATTTATGGAACGGCTTCCGCAGCGAAGATTCCGGCATTTCCGGCTGTTGCCGCTGTCTCTTGGATTTTTGGGGAATGATTTTTGAAATTACCTCTGCTGATTTGTGTTTACATACGGAAAATTTGCAAATTCCTGTTGACTTGAGGCGTTTTGCGGTATATCTTATAGAAAAATTCAAACCAAGGAGCGTTTTATGAACAAGTATAAACTTAATCTGATCCCCGGTGACGGTATCGGAGTCGATGTTGTAAATGAGGGTGTCCGTGTCCTGGAGGCTCTGGCTGAAAAACACGGCGGTATCAAGTTTGGATACAATACTCTGCCTTGGAGCTGCGCATGGTATCTTGAACACGGCAGAATGATGCCGGAGGATGGCATGTCCGTTCTCCGCGACTGCGATTCCATCCTGCTCGGTGCTGTCGGATTTCCCGGGGTGCCGGATCATGTTTCTCTCCGCGATCTGCTGCTGCCGATCCGCACCGGATTCGATCAGTATGTCAATATGAGACCGATCAAACTGCTCCCCGGACTGGTTTCTCCGCTCAAAAATGACAAGATAGATTTTGTGGTCATCCGCGAGAACTCCGAAGGTGAGTATTGCGGAAAAGGAAGCACCACCAGTGACCGCGCTGTTCAGGAGTCGGTGTTCACCCGCAAGGGAACTGAACGTATCATCCGTTACGCCTATGAATATGCGAAGGCGAACAATATGACCAGAGTGCTGAGTGCGACCAAGTCCAATGCGCTCAATCACTCCATGGTGTTCTGGGATAAGATCTTTGATGAGGTGCGCGCAGAGTATCCGCAGATGGAGTCCAGTCAGATGCACATCGATGCGCTTGCCGGATATTTCATCATGCATCCGGAGCGTATACAGATGGTGGTCGCCAGCAATCTGTTCGGTGATATACTGACCGATCTCGGTTCTGCCATGCTGGGCAGTATCGGTATTTCCCCCTCCGGAAACATCAATCCGGAAGGAAAATATCCGAGCATGTTTGAACCCATTCACGGTTCTGCTCCGGATATCGCCGGAAAAGGCATCGCCAATCCGGTCGGTACTTTCTGGGCGATCGCCATGATGCTTGAACAGCTTAAAGAAAAAAGCTCCGCCGATCTGCTTATGGATGCTGTGTGTGCCGTACTCAAAGAGGGCAAAGCGACCACTCCGGATATCGGCGGCAAGGGAACCACTTCGGGAATGACCGATGCGGTCATTGCTGAAATTTTGAAATAGATCGATAATGTCCGAAATTTTGTGAAAAATTTATATTTTATCCTTATCCAGGTATGTTTTTCTCAATTAAAATATATCACACAGCATGTTTTTTTCAAGCTCAAGAAACGGTCCTGTATGCGATCGGTGGATGCAGCGTGGAGCAAGGTCTTTTTTTTACGCCGGGTACGCGGGATCCGTCTTCGCCCTGCGGGACTGCGCCGTGACAAGGTGTACCGCTAAATCACATGCATGCGCCACCGCAGTTTGAACAACTTTTACAAAAAATGGGACAATAACAAAAAATATCATGATCGAAAAAAACGTCCCATGCAGAAAGCCTCACACTACGGTGCGGGAACTTTTATCAATACGGTTTCGCCCGTTGTCCCCGGCGAAAGATTGTTCCGGGAAAAATAAGCTCCGGCAGTGACCTTTCAACAAGGCAACGCACTTGGTGGTATGCGTTTACAGGTTTTCCCTGTACCAGGCGATCGCCTCTCTGATGCCGCGCTCAAAATCGTACTCCGGAGCGTAATCAAGATACTTTCCGGCAAGAGAGATATCCGCATTGCTGTCCCGTATGTCTCCAGGACGCGGCGGTCCGAAAAACGGAGAAATATTTACTCCGAGAGCTTCGCATATACGATCGTAAACGTCGATCAGATACTCTCTGCCACCGCAGGCGATGTTATATGCTCTTCCCGCAGCTTCAGAAGATGCCAGACAGGCTTTCAAATTTGCTTCGATCACGTTCTCTATATAAGTGAAATCCCTGCTCTGTCTGCCGTCACCGTTTATCACCGGAGCTTCTCCGCGCAGCAGGGACTTTATAAACTTCGGTATCACCGCAGCATAAGCTCCATCCGGACTCTGACGGCGGCCGAACACATTGAAATAACGCAGTCCGACAGTTTCCAGACCGTAATGCTGATGATATTGAAAAGCCCATTTTTCGTTACTGTCCTTGGTCAGGGCATAGGGGGAAAGCAGATTGCCTTCATTGCCTTCGCGCTTGGGTAATCCGGGAGCATCGCCGTAAACCGAGGAGCTTGAAGCATAAACAAAACGTTTTACTTTATTGACCCTTGCCGCTTCCAGCATATTGAGCGTGCCGGCAATATTGTTCGCACAGTAAAACAACGGCATTTCGATCGAACGCGGTACACTGCCCCATGCCGCCTGATGCAGCACAAAACTGATACCTTCACAAGCGGTCATACAGGTATCAGGATCTTTTATATCGCCCTTTATAAACTCAAAAAGACCGTTATCCATAAAGGGTTCGACATTTATGATCCTTCCGGTGGACAGATCATCAAGGCAGCGCACCTTATACCCCATATCAAGCAGAGTTTCACAGAGATTGGAACCGATGAAACCTGCTCCTCCTGTCACCAGAAACCTGCTTTCTGCAGGAAACTGCAAATGTCTGTATCCCATAATATATCCCCGGTCCACCTTTACAGTCTGCCGTCGATATCTTTCAAAGGAAGAATACCTTTTATATCGAACACGACAGCTTCGCCGTTTTTGAATTTTGCAATGTCGATGCCGGAAAATTCCCGGTGAGCCACCGCCAGCACCACCGCATCGTATCCCTGCGGATCAAGGTCCGGCGTTTTGCGGAATGAGGTTATACCGTATTCTGATGCAACCTCCGCAGGATCCGCCCAGGGATCGAAAACATGCACCTCACAACCGAACTCCTGCATGCCGTAAACCACATCGACCGCTTTGCTGTTGCGGATGTCAGGACAGTTTTCCTTGAAAGTAACTCCCAGCTGAAGCACCTTTGCCCCTTTGATCCTGCGGTCCTTTTTTATCATCAGTTTGACGATCTCTGCGGCAACATATTTTCCCATTCCGTCATTGATGCGGCGGCCTGCAAGAATAACTTCCGGCAGATAACCGAGAGCCTGCGCCTTGTGGGTAAGGTAATACGGATCAACTCCTATGCAGTGACCTCCGACCAGTCCGGGCTGGAATTTCAGAAAATTCCACTTGGTTCCGGCAGCGGCGAGCACCTGCTGGGTATCTATTCCGATCAGGCGGAAGATCTTGGCAAGTTCGTTGACAAATGCGATATTGATATCGCGCTGGCTGTTTTCTATGACTTTGGCGGCTTCGGCAACTTTGATGCTCTCCGCCCGGTGGGTCCCGTTGACGAGGATGCTGTTGTAAAGGGCATCGACAGCGTCCGCTGTTTCAGGAGTGGAGCCGGAGGTGATCTTAAGTATTCTGGTAAGAGAATGCTCCCTGTCACCTGGATTTATACGTTCAGGAGAATATCCGCAGAAAAAGTCGGTATTGAATTTCATTCCGCTGAATTTTTCCAGCACCGGAACGCATTCATCTTCTGTGCATCCCGGAAAAACGGTCGATTCATAGATCACGACCGCCCCCTTTTTCATCACTTTGCCGACAGTTTCACTTGCCCGGTAAAGCGGCTGCAGATCAGGACGGTTGTATTTGTCTACCGGAGTCGGAACGGTTACGATGAAAATATCGCAGGAACGCAGATCTTCGCAATCATCAGTGTAACTCAAATATTTTGCAGAACGCAGTTCGTCGGCAGAGGTTTCCAGAGTGACATCTTCCAAACGCCTCAATGCATCGAGCCGGGATCTTTTTACGTCGAATCCGGTGGTTTTGAATTTCTTACCGAATTCGACTGCAAGCGGCAACCCGACATATCCAAGGCCGATCACTGCGATACTTATCTGCTCCGATCTGATTTTTTCCAGCATTTCAAATTTCACTTTCTGCTATATATAGTATTTCCGGTATAAGATACCACAGCTTCTGATAATTTCAAGTTCTTGAGGCAATTTCAAAACTCCTCAAAATAGTCAAAGCGTCCTCGCTTCGATCTGATAAAGGGAGCGTTTTCGGCTGTTACCTTGTTGACTGATAAAAAAACACCGGAGCGGTATCTCCGCTCCGGCAAACCGTTTTCAGAACAGGATGCTGAAGATCCCGGTCCCGACGAAAAGCAATCCGCACACAACAAAAATCACCCTTCCGGCATCAGAGCTGCACTGCTGCTCACTGCTGAGCAGTGCCGTATTCTGCAGACCGCAAGTCTTGGGCGTGATTGCCTGCTGCAGGGTATAGCTCCGGACACGGCGGCGTCCTGAACGGCAGTTCTGTGTATGGTACTTTTCGCTGAATTCTTGCATCATAACATCGGAATGAAGGATTCATCCCCCTTGAGAGAGGCTATGGTTTCGGTCAGGATGGCAACGGCACTTTCAGCATCGCGCAGGTCACACATTTCCACCGCGGAATGCATGTAGCGGTTAGGAATGCTCAGGAGAGCAGTGGCAACACCGGAACGGGCAAGCTGTATGGTCGCCGTGTCGGTTCCGCCGGTGGCGCGGTGTGCAGATGATTCCTGGTACGGAATGTTTTTCTCCTGTGCGACCTTGCGGAGCATTTTTCCCAGTACGATGTTGTTATCGCAGTTGCGGGTAAGCATCACTCCTGCACCGAGTTTGAGATCGCCGAGCAGTTTTTTGGGGATATCCGGAAGATCTGTGGTAAAACCGACATCCAGGGCAAAAGCCACATCCGGATCAATACCATAGGCACTGGTATGGGCACCGCGGGTACCTACTTCTTCCTGGACCGTTCCTACACCGTAGACGGCGACATTGAGTTTGCGTTTGGCAAGAGCACGCATGGTTTCCGCGACCACGAAAGCCCCGATCTTGTCATCGGTACCTTTGGAGATGAAGCGGTTGTCATTGAGCATTTTGAAATTGGCTTTGATGACCACCGGATCACCGATACGCACTTTTTCCCGGACTTCCGCACCGGATTCCGCACCGATATCGATCCACATATCAGAGAGTTCAGGAGCTGTACTGCGTTCTTTTTCCTTGAGCAGATGGATAGGTTTTTTGCCGATGACTCCGGGAACTCTGCCGGAATCCGTCAAAATCTCAACTTCTGAAGAGGGTATATTCAGCTTGTCGATTCCGCCGATGTTGCGGAAATAGATTTCACCGTTCTCACCGATATGCACCACCTGAAATCCGATCTCGTCGTAATGTCCGGCAAGCATGACACGCATTTTCGCGCCGGTATTGAGCGCGGCAATGGTATTGCCCATGACATCGGTCGTAACTTCACAGCAGTCCTCAAGATATTCGCGGTAAACCTTTGCCGCGGCTATTTCATAACCGGAGGGACTGGGGGAATTCAGGAACTTTTCAAGAAATTTCAAACTGTTTTTCTGGAACATCTAACCCTCTCCTTTCTGGTCGTTGTGTAAATATAATATCAACCGCAGAATATTCCAGTCGAAAAGATAAAAAATCGGCAAAAAAACACGGAAAAATCAATACTGTACCGGCAATGCACAGTTTTTACAATCCGACTTGCGAAAAACACTGTCAGGGTGTATATTATAAAAAGGAGCAGTTTTGCTTTCAGGGGAGAGAGTTCGATTTCACCCCGCTGTATTCAGTGTTTGATGTAAACCGGATGAATGATAATGGCAGGCACAAAAATAAATGTACTTGTAACCGTAGGCAACAGGATGGGACTTCATGCCCGTCCTGCGTCACGCATTGCCATGATGCTTGCTGATTATCCGGAGGCGGAGCTGACTCTCTCAAGGGAGGATGATCCGCGCAGCTCTGCTGATTGCCGCAGTGTACTGTCACTCATTATCCTTGCCGCCGCCAAAGGCACCAGACTGGTCCTTCAGGGCAGCGGCGCACAGGCGGAAGAGGCTGTTGCGAAAATAGAACAGTTCTTTGCTGAAAAATTTGAAGAGGATTGATCCATGCTGTCACCTCAACAGAGTTTTCAAGTTCTTGCCATTTCCCCCGGAATAGCCGTAGGCAGAGTGCAGCCAGTCCGCCGCAAGAGCAGTACCGGTGCTCCCGTACGCCAGCAGATAACTCCGGATATGGTCCCGTCGGAACTGGAACGCATAAGGATGACCATAGAACGGACACGCAGTCAGCTTACTTCTCTTAAACAGGCGGTCCGGGAGAAACTTCAGTCCGGTGATGATGCAGGTATTTTTGATGCGCATCTGATGCTGCTTGACGACCGCACGCTGCTTCACGAAGTCGAAATCAGAATAAAAGATCAGCTCTGTTCAGCAGATTTTGCGCTTTTCGATACGGCGGAACATTTTGCAAAAGTTTTCGCCAATATTCCGGATGATTTCCTGAAGGAGCGTGCCGCTGACATACGTGATGTAGCCGACCGCATGATGAGCAACCTCAATCCGCAGGAACCATCCAAAAAAGACCGTGAAGACCGCAGGATCATCGTAGCTTCAACGCTTGCTCCTTCTGAAACTGCGGCTCTGGATACCGCTCAAATCCTCGGCTTTGCCATCGAAACCGGCAGTGCGACCTGTCACACCGCGATACTTGCCCGCTCCATGCGGCTGCCGGCAGTCGCAGGTGTGCCGGCCGAGATCATAAACACGCTTTCTGCCGATGACAAACTTATCATCGACGGCTTTTCCGGAAGACTCATCGTCAATCCTGATGCCCGCACCGAGGATTCATACCGTCTGCGTGCCAAAAGCGCAATGGCATTTTACGATGAACTGGCACAGGATAAGCTTCTGCGTCCGGAGACCACTGACGGCTTTGAAATGGAGCTTGCGATCAATATAAGCGCAGCTGATGAGATAAATGAACTGAAAATTACCGGAGCCTCCGGTGTCGGACTGCTCCGCACAGAATTCCTTTTTTTCGGCAGGGATCTTCCGGGGGAGGACGAACAGTTTGAAATATACCGCAAGATGCTGGTCGCTTCAGGAGATGCCCCTGTCACAGTCCGTACAATGGATGTAGGCGGAGATAAACTGGACAACAACATCTTCCGTTCTCTTGAAGCCAATCCGTTTCTCGGTCTGCGCGGCATACGTCTCTGCCTTTATGAACGCCGCGATCTTTTTGAGACCCAGCTGCGCGCCCTGCTGCGCGCCGGGCTTTACGGCAATCTGCGTATCATGTTCCCCATGGTGAGCAGTGTGCTTGAAGTGCTTGAAGTAAAAGCCTTTATTGAAGAGACACAGAAGAAACTTGCAGCGGAAAAGGTGGAGTTTCTCCGCAATCCGGTACTCGGTGTGATGATCGAAACACCGGCGGCGGCTCTCATGGCTGATGAGCTTGCCAAGCATGTTGACTTCTTCAGTATCGGAACCAATGACCTGGTACAGTACACCATGGCTATCGACCGCGGCAATGAGCGGGTGGCATATCTTTACAAACCTGCCCATCCGGCGATCCTGAAACTTATTGCCGTATGTGTTGCTGCTGCAAGAAGGAACAATATTTACGTCGGAGTATGCGGTCAGATGGCATCGGAACCGGAATTCGTTCCGCTGCTTGTCGGTCTGGGCGTAAATGAGTTGAGTGTGGTCCCCGGATATATTCCGGTTGTGCGGCGTGTGATCCGCAGTATCTCGCTTTACGAGGCGGAAAAGATCGCTGCGG
The DNA here is from genome assembly GCA_045532825.1 of Victivallaceae bacterium. Classification (GTDB taxonomy): domain Bacteria; phylum Verrucomicrobiota; class Lentisphaeria; order Victivallales; family Victivallaceae; genus UBA1784. The sequence continues at coordinate 22,988 of JAZSGR010000023.1, forward strand.
AGGCGATGGAGTGTCCCAATGCCGCAGCCTCACTTGAGTTATCCATGGCACTGCTCGAACGCTGTGTTCCGGAGCTGGTGTCGGTGATGGATAAATCTGAACATCGTGAAAAGAAAAACTGATTATGAAAACAATATACTTATCCGGTCCGATAATGGATGAAAATGCCGGAACCGCCCGTGAATGGCGCAACGAAGCTGTGAAACTTTTTGACGGCAGATTCAAGCTGCTTGACCCCATGCGCCGCAAATTCGTTGACCGTCAGGTTGACAGTGCCAACGAGATAGTGGAGTTCGATCTGCAGGACGTCCGGGATGCCGACATCATTCTGGTGAACTACAATAAACCGAGCATAGGCACCAGTATGGAGGTATTTTACGCCTCTCACAACCTCGGAAAATTCGTGGTGGCATTTTCTCCGTTTGAGTACAAAGACTGCAGTCCGTGGATGGCGCGTTACTGCACAAAAATAGTCCATTCCCTTGAAGATGCTGTCAATTATATCCTGACTCATTTCCCTGATTGATGCAGAAAGAGCGTTAATATCATGATGCGTTTTATTTACAACCTTTTCATTCCTGCCGGTTTTCTGTTTTTCCTGCCCGGATTGCTGTACAAATACCGCTACCGCGGCGGCTGGAAGGATACGTTTGCTGAACGTTTCGGCAAATTTTCCCCTGAACGTAAAGAAGAGTTGAAAGAATTTCACAATGCGGTGTGGATCCATGCGGTGAGCGTGGGTGAAACAGTCGTGGCATTGTCACTCATCCGCAAATGGAGCCGGAAATTTCCGGCGCAGAAGTTTGTCATATCCACCACCACGACCACCGGTCAGGAGCTGGCGAGAAAACAGAAACTTGACAATACGGCGGTGATTTTCTGTCCTGTTGATTTCAAATGGATGGTAAAACGCACGTTTGATGTGATCCGGCCTGCAAAACTGGTGATTTTTGAGACGGAGATCTGGCCGAACCTGATCTGGGAGGCGCGCAAACGCAATATTCCGACGGCTCTGGTCAACGGTAGAATGAGCGATCACTCCGCCCGCGGATACCGCAGATGCAAAATGTTTTTCGGACCGCTGCTGCGGGAATTCGACCGTATACTGGTCCAGACTGAAGCTGATGCACAGCGTTATTTATCGGTATCTCCCGGAGCCTCTGTCAAGGTCGGAGGAAATATGAAGTTCGATCAGTCGCTTCCGGAAACCATCGGAGATCCCGGATTGGAAAACTATTTCGGCAGTGGCGACTTCCGTTATCTGCTTGCAGTAAGTACCCATCCCGGGGAAGAAGAGGTGGTCACAGCAAGTTTCATGGAGCTTGAAAAACAATTTCCTGAACTCCGTCTCATCCTGGTTCCGCGCCATGCCGAACGCGGAAATGAGATCGCAGGGATGCTGACAGAGCATAAGCTTTCATTTGCACAGCGCAGCAAAGATCAGAGCTGTGCAGAACCGGTGAAAGTGCTGCTTGCCGACACTACCGGGGAGATGTTCAAGTTTATCAACTCTTCTGATATAGTGATCATGGGCAAAAGCCTTGCCGGCCATGATGAGGGTCACAATCTGATCGAACCGGCACTTCTGGATAAACCGGTCATCACCGGCAGTGTACTGCGTAACTTTCGCTTCATTCTCAATGTGTTGAAAGATGCTGATGCAGTCATTACGATAGATGATGACAGCAAACTTACACCTGCGGTGCAGCAGCTGCTGTCGGATCCCGAACTTGCCGGAGCGATCGGCAAACGCGGCGGCGACGCCATCCGCAAGCACTGCGGAGCCACCGAACTTACCATAAGCGAACTCAACGCTCTGTAAAATCGCTGAAAAGACCGCAGTACTTCAGTGTATCTGCCGTTTTGCCGGAAGCGGTTACTTTAATTCGGTAAGCTCCACATGATCTATCCAGCAGCGTCCTGAACTCTTTTTGCCGATCAGGAAGGTTATCTGCGGTTTGTATTTGGTTCCGAAAACCTCCGGAGCCCGGAAGTATTTTACCACCCGCTGCCATTTGTTGGTGCCGGAAAGTATCCTGCGGTTGTGATCGAAAACCGGGATATTGCGCGCCGGGGAACCGCCGAACAGGACTGTACCGCGAAGTCCGGGATACAGATTTTCGGTACGCACATAAAAACTTACCTTATAACGTTTTCCGGGTTTTACCGGAACAGTCTGCATCGCATAATAAGTGTTTTGTTCCAGACGCAGTGAGGTTCCAGCGGTCACAAAGACCTCATTTTCCGGCAGGACTCTTCTGGCGACCGCCCATGCGCCCGCATGGTATTTCTCATAAGGCACTGCGAAATCACCGTCTTTGATCAAATTGACCGGAGCAGCAGCATTTTCCATCCGGATAACACCGCAATACTCCGGCGTGTTTTTCGGCTTCGGCAACCAGACGTATGAATCGGGAAAAGCCGCTTTGCCTTTCAATACCCGGTGCCTGGTAAAGTTGCCGGCGATCTGCTTTCTGCCGGATAACTCCGGCAGGGCACTGCGCGGGATACGGACTTCAGCAGTCCACATTTTTCCCGGGATGACACGCGTTTTTACTTCAAAACCGCTGTCGTATGCCGGATCGACTTTGTGCAGACCGTTTTTCAGATCGCACTTTGCTCCGGCTGAATTGAAAATAAATTGATAGATAAAATCGCTGTCTGCGCCCGCAGAGAGAAAAATTTCCGCTCCATTATCACGCCACAAATCCATATCATCAATTTTCCTGCCGGGATCGGCAACGATACGGCTGGTTTCCGGTTCATCCGCTTCGATGGCAAAGTAAAAATTATCCTTATCCTGCAGCATTCTCACTCTGGTATGGACTTCCACTTTTTCCGCTTTTTCGTTACGGCGCATCGGATTGACATTAAGCCAGGCAGCAGGAGTTTTCTGCCATTCCGGTTCATCAAAAACGCCATCCACAGCAATTTTCCCGGCGTCTGCTGCCCGGATCGTCCATGCGCTCCGGTCTGTGATATCATCGATGTAGGTACGGGAAGCCCGGACCACCCGTTCCCACATATATTTACGCAGGAACTTCACACGTTCGAGGGATTTTTTATCTGCCGCTGCCGCCTTTTCAGCCTGATCGAGTATGGCACTGATCTCTTTTATCTTTGCCGGAGAATAAATTTTTGTCCAGACCTCATGCATGGTCGCAAGTTTCCATTTTTCACCGATCGAAGTTTGGACGGTGCCATTCACTATCCGGTTCATCCAGAGCTCCTCTATGGTCTGGTAGAATTTATTCATGTACGGAGCTGCTTTGCCGAACATCAGCTGACAATGTTCCGCGATCAGAGCTTCGACATCGGTATCCATATTCCACATAACTTTGGAGAACACATAACAATTCATGAAATCAAACAGCCAGCAGTCGCTGCCGACTTCAAAGAAACAGCCGTAAAAATAATTTTTCTGCGCTTTCAGAAAAGCTCCGGTCGCCCGCGGAGTGAAACACGGTATATCCGGGATCGGGGCAAGAACTTTGGTGGCATAAGTACCGCTGTTTATTTTGTGTCCGATCCGTTCGACCCATGCACTGATCCTTTTTTCCTCACGGTTGCGGATGCGCGGTATTTTCATGCTCCACGGTCCGGGAGTGCTTATGCTGATATTGAGATTTTCCGGCAGTTCCATTGCCGGCATTTCAGAAAACTGAGCATAACTGTTTGCGGTCACATATCCCGGAATATTGTTCTTTTTCAGCCGGTTGGCTATATCAACACGGAATTTCCAGATGTGATCGTTGATCGCTTTTTTTCCCTTTTTTTCTACTTCCTTGCAGGGAGGACATTGACACCAGTATATGCCGTCGTTGGGACAGATGCTGACGCCTTCCGGGTCCCACTGGTAATTCCACTTGGAAATTCCGCGCGTAGATGCAGGTTTTCCGGTAAGAGCGGCAACGGCATCCAGATAAATTTCGTTTTTCAGCCCCTCTGAACTGAAACAGATATGTCCGTAAACATCACTTTTCAGGTTACGCGAATAGGTGTGGTCGAACCGTTTACCGTCTTTGGTGAGAGCAAAATATTCAGGATGTGTTTTGGCAAAACGTCCGGTAAGTTCAATGGCATTCAAACCATGCTGTGCGCCTAGCGTCCTGCGCGTAGCCTGCCGCCATGAGGGGAGCATACAGTTTTTCGCATTCAATCCGGGATAATAATACTTTGAACTGTCAAGCGGCGGACGCCTCGCCGGATAGCAGTAGATCCTGCGGCATTGGGTATCCGGACGCTCAATGATATCGATCTCCGGCAGACTCCAATTCTTTTTCACCGGCACGATCGTTCCGATCTCACCGGGAAAATACCAGCGGACTCCGCCGAAACGTTCCAGAAAATCATAGACTCCGAATATAGTGGCATTCTGCCGTTTGGTACCGCTTCCGCCGTCAACGCCGGTGATGAAGATGCGGCTGCCGTCTGTCTTTATATAGTATCCGTCACGATCGAGTTTTTCCGGTTTCAACCCGAGCTTTTCCGCTTCCGGACAACTGCCGAGGTAAAACGCCGGAACTTTGCCGGAGGCTTTCGCCGTCAGTTTGACTTTTTTCCCCGTGATCTGATACAGACGCTGGATCAATTCCTTTGCTGCACCGGATGCCGCCGGATTTGCCGGTTTCACCACCTCAAAGGCGGCTTTACCATCTTTGCAGAGAACGATTTTTTCAGTGCTGCCGATCTCTATCTTACGCGGAGAAACTGCGTACAGTTTGACCGTACCCTGAATCTGTGTCGCACAGCAGACTGCCGTGACGGCTGACAACCCTACGATCAGAAAAACTTTTTTCATATACCCTCCCTTCAAAATCAATCTTTCCAGAAAATTTTACTGTCATTATCCGAAGTATAATTGTAAATATCAGGCATTGCAATAAGTTTGCGGTACTCCACATGTCCGTCCAGCATCATGATATTGCAGCCGTTTGCGTGGATCGGATAAGGACAATTATCAGGAGTAGAGGATTTCCAGGATAAACGAATCGTTGATTTTTTCGCATCCATCAGCAGAAATCTTTTTGAAAGAGTTTTCAACCGGGGAAGAAAAACACCTTTCCCGGAAGCGATCCGTTCAAAATTTACTCCCAGAGTAACCTGACTCTCTCCAGCCGTAAGAGGTTCGCGGGCAGGACAGCAGAACGCTGTGCGTTTTCCGTTCGCACCAATGATTGCCAGATCATATTGTGACGCTTTGCTGTGGTGAAGATAAGGGGCGAAATAACCTCTGGGCTTTGTATCCAGGCTGCCGCCCCAGAATTTGTAATCAGAATTCCCGGCATTGGTACCATCCCATAACGGCGGGATCCAGCCTTTCTGATCCATCGAATACATCATGATTATTTTAGCAAACGAATTGAGATTTGACATGCAGTCCACTTCCTTCGCTTTCTGCCTTGCCTGACTTAATGCCGGCATCAGCATCGCCGCAAGGATCGCAATGATCGCGATCACCACCAGAAGCTCGATCAACGTGAA
>JAZSGR010000054.1:0-2081 GCA_045532825.1 Victivallaceae bacterium
TTGCCTATATCGGCGTTTCAGAAAAGAAAGCGATTCCCACGCCGGTCGTTTATACAGATAAAGTCAATACTCCGGTCAGAACCGTTGGCAATATCGAATGGATCTCTTTTTACCGTCCGCCGGATGGTATCGTGGTCAATGCCATTGGTGTGATCAAAACGGATGATCCCAAGAATAGCTTGTATATCTGTATCCGGGCTGTAAGTGAGGAGCGTAACTTTGTTAATCCCCACTCAGTAGAGGTAAGAAAGGTTGCGGCAGCCAAAGCCGACAAAGCAGAGGAACTCATCCGCAGTTTCAAACTTGCTTCTGATTCTCAACAGGTCGCATGGCAGAGGAATATATCTGATGCAATGAGGCAAATCGCTGAAAAGCACTACCCCGTTTCGGCTCAAATCCTGCTTTATGATATTCAGAAGGGTAAAATTGCCGTATCGGAACATCATGGCAAAGAAATGCCATATTTTTCTCCGATGTCACTTTTGAAGCCCTTTATCATTACAGCCGCACTGGAAGCCGGTACGGTAAAAATGAATGACCTTGTTGATTGTGGAGATGGAAGAATTCAGGTAGGAGAACATTGGTTGCGTGATGTTCGTCCGATTGGCAAAATCACTGTTGCAGAAATCTTGAAAAACTCCAGCAATATTGGCACATGGCGTATCGCTCAAAAACTCGGTTTTACTCCTGTAGATAATTTTTTGAAGCAAGCCGGATTCAAAAAGCGTCTGGACATGAAAAAAGGTGAACTGGAATTTTCCCGATATGCAATCGGAGCAAAACATATTGTCTCTCCGGAAGATGTGATTGAAGCATGGGCATATTTGTTGAAATATCCTGAAACGGTCAAAGCAATTAAAAATCCGCTTGGAACAACGGCTTTTCACCTTAAGGATAATCAGCATAAATATACCTATGCTGTTGTCGGTTATCTTCCTGCTGATAAACCGAAATACATTCTGCTGCTTACGGCACACGATTTTACCAAATCCAACGCAAGTATGCAAGGAATCAGTTTTTTGCATCAGCAATGGAAAAGTCTTGAAACAAAGTTCAACTCAACGGTGAAATGATGAATAAAATTACAAACAAATTATTGGCGGCAGTTATAGCAGGCAGTGCCTTGCTGTTGAGTATGGGCAATCTGCTGATCGTAAACGCGTTACAACCACAGAATCTTAACAATGCGATATTGCATCTTGTTTGCGGCATTGTTGTTGCGGCAGCGGGTTACTTTTGCGGATTTAAGCGGATTTTGAAATCGGCTCCGTATTTGATGGGAGGTTTGCTGCTGCTTTTGCTGATTTGCCCTGTTTTTGCGTATAATATCAATGGGACAAGCCGCTGGCTGCAGGTGGGAAGTTTCAGATTTGCACCGGCAATGCTGGCAATGGCTGTACTCTGTTTGTTCTGGGCATATATCAAGGATAAATCTGCCGACAAGATCTCCCGTAAAAACAGGATCGCCCTTGCTACCGTTACTCTGCTGACTTTCGTGTTGGTTATAGTACAACCTTTTATGACGATGGCACTTTTTATTATTATATTGAGTGCGGTAATGATGTATCTTGCCGGAGTAAATTGGAAAGTTCTGACCATTACCATCATCGGATCGCTCATCGGATTTTTTACCGTACTGGTTGCCTTTTTCAGAAGTAACCCGTGGATTCGCCATACCGATTTTTTCAAGAATTATCTTGAATACGATATGGAGTCGGCATATCACACCTGGATTTGCCTTAAAACATTGAAGAACTCTGTATTTGTCGGGAAATACCAATTCCCACCTGAAATGAGTCAAACGCACCATATACCTAATGCCATTACAGATTCAGCCATGGTTGCCGGATGCGGAGAATTCGGGTATTTGTTTATGATCGGAGCCTTGCTCCTGACGGCGGCAATTATTTGTTGCGGTATAATTATAACTAAGCGTTGCAAAAATCCGACAGAAAAATTGCTTGCCGGAGGAATGACGGCTGTTATTGCCTTGCCCGCATTGACCAATATATTGATGATGTTCGGGCTTCTGCCCATCGGCGGAGTAACTTTTCCGTTTCTTGCTTACGGCGGCAGTGCAA
>JAZSGR010000012.1:0-4339 GCA_045532825.1 Victivallaceae bacterium
TTTCAAGCTCAAGAAACGGTTCTGTCTGCGATCGGTGGATGCAGCGTGGAGCAAGGTCGAGTTTTGCGCCGAGTACGGTGCGGGATCCGTCTTCGCCCTGCGGGGCTGCGCCGTGACAAGGTGTACCGCCAAATCACATGCGATGCGCCACCGCAGTTTGAACAACTTTCACAAAAAATGGGACAATAACTATTTTTTTATCTGTCAGATCAGGCTTTGATATCGGAGTTGAGTCCGGAGGCCTTGTTGTAGGTATTGAACAAACTGATCGAAGCGGCAACTTCGATAGCGGCGGTGATCTCCTCATCGGTTACACCGGCAGCAAGTGCGGCGGCGCGGTGGGCACCCAGACAGTACTGGCAGCCGTTGGCGGCACTTACGGCGATGATGATGAGTTCCTTGGTTTTGGCATCAAGTCCGCGGCCGGAAACCTCTGCAACTTTCAGAACTGCTTCCAGGAAATCTCCGTTGCGTCCCATGATCTGAAACACTTCGGGCAGAAATCCGAAATTCTTTTCCAGTTTTTCCTGGATGGCAGCGGCTTTTGCGTCACCAGTCTTGTTGTACATCTTGATCGAAGCCATGATTCTTCCTCCTCTTTTGGGAAATTTTATACTGCCGGATCAAATTTCATCCGGATTGAACCAGTTATCTTTGTCGATCTTAAGTGCAGCAGGAGAACCACCGGTAGTCACCCCGGGATAATAACGGTTCTCTGCAAATTTTTCCTTTGTCACAGAATCAGCATGACCGTCAAGATAGAACAAATTGGATTCTCCGCCGTGAACATCAGCGATACGTCCCATTGAACCTGAATTGCTGGTCTGGGCAAAATTGAGTTTTGCAAGAGCATCTCCGATTTCAACCTTGGGCGCAGTACTCGAACCGCCTGCAGAGTCAGATGCAGCAGAACATCCGCCGAGAACAAGCTGATTGGCACCTATACGCACAGGAGAACCACCATTGTCAAAAGTGAGATACTTTGTTCCCCTGAAATCGAATCCAATATAATTGGGTTTAGCCATGCTCAATGCCTGCGCACCGGAATCGCTGGCAAAAACGACACCGTAAGCCGTATACAATTTGTTGATTTCAGAATTGTTGTCAGTTGAATCACTGCTAACCAGAGAAGCTTTACGGGTTGTCATTATCGAAGGACACCGGTAAGCCGTTAAATCCTGCACACGATTTTTATTAAACAGATAGCGGATCCACAACGGTCTGGTAAATGTCGCACTTGTCAAGTCTGAGTCAGCTCCGGAAACCAGCTGCTGATTATCGGAATTCATGGAAGTGGCAAGCAACTTCATCAACTGCCCCTGATTACTCAAACACTGGGTTTTGCGTGCGTTCTGTCTGGCATAGCTCAAAGCCGGGAAAGTCAGACCTGCGAGAATGGCGATGATACCGATCACCACCAGCAGTTCCACCAACGTAAACTGATATTTTTTCATTTTAAAACCTTTCAAATCTATGGGTGAATACAGACACCGTCTTAAAAATAGCCGTTTTCAGATGATTTGTCAAGTTTTTAAGAACTTTTTTGCAGATTTTTTATATTACTGTCCCGGAACCGGGATTTTTTTCGCCGCAATATCACGATACAGGCTCCGGGATGTTGCACGACAACCAAAACGGTACGCCGCTGATACCATCCGGGTACCACCAGCGCACCGTATCACCACTCCTACGGGAAAGATCCCTCCGGTCACTCAAATTCAGAGAATGATCTCTGAAGCGCGGACTCCGTGGGGATTTTCCAGAAGAATACCATCTTCATCTGCAAGAAAAGCCTTGAGATGAGCAGTATTCATGTGTTCAGCCAGAGCATCGGCATCGCGCCACTGCTCGTAGATCATGAACTGATCCGGATCTTTGGTCGCATGAAGACGGTAACAGATATTTCCTGTCTCTTTGCGGGTAGCCGAAGCAAGAGTGCAAAGCGCAGCTTTCATCTTTTCCCCGCATCCGGGTTTGGCGTTGACAGGACAAAAAAGAGTGATTTCTTCGGACATTTTTTATCTCCTTGTTTTTAAGGGTTGCGTATTTAATATACTCAGCCGATCCAGATTTTGCAAGCGTTTGACATATTTTGCTGTTTTGTTTAATTTATCAAACTTTTCCTCTTGAAAAGTCACACAAGTACAGTATATTATACAAAAAAAAAGACAAACATGGAGGATCCACGGAATGGAACCTGTGATAATAGAGATACTTGATCTGGCGGGAACATTTATATTTGCAGTAACCGGTGCGGTCAAAGGTGTGCGACGCAGGCTGGATATATTCGGAGTGACCGTCCTTGCCTGCTGCGTGGGCGTGGGCGGAGGCATAACCCGGGATCTCATCATCGGATCAAGTCCGGTATCTGCACTCAAAAACGAACACTATATCATCATCTGTATCCTGGCAGGCATCATTACATTCGGCACAGCAAAACACTGGATGAAAATACGCAATATCATCCAGGCGGGCGACGCTGTCGGTCTCGGAGTCTTCACCGCCCTCGGCGCACAGAAAGCTCTGGAGGCCGGACTCGGACACACCGGGATCATCCTCTGCGGAGTGATAACCGCTATCGGCGGCGGAATCATCCGCGATGTTCTTTCAGGAACAGTCCCGGTCGTACTCAAAAGTGATTTTTATGCGACAGCATCCATGCTTGGAGCCATCCTCTTCTGCCTGCTTGCCCGTGCGGACACCTCATTCGGAGTTCTTTTTTCTGTATCAGCCGGAACCGTGACCGCCCTGCGGCTGCTGGCTCTTCATTTCAACATCCAGCTGCCCGCTGCCGGATATCTCCGGCACAGCAAAAAAAACGTTAAAAAGCCGCTCCATTGATCCGCATAGCGGAATAACATCCATATTTCTGCAGATTACTGCGTAAAAAAACCGTAAATCAGATTGACTAATTTGATTTTTCATGGTATATTAAATCGGTATAATTTAATTATTTGAACAAAATGGCGGAACTTGACAAAGCTATCCGCCGCAACACAAGGAACACAGATTCAAAATGCGTTATATCGATGAATTCATGGCGGCGTTCCCCTTCGAGGGACTGACTTTTGATGACATCTCTCTGGTGACCCAGTATGCGGATTTTCTGCCGCATGACACTGATGTCAGTACCAATTTCTCCCGGAATGTCAAACTCAATATTCCGCTGGTGAGCGCAGCAATGGACACCGTCACCGAAAGCAAAATGGCGATCGCCATGGCGCAGCTCGGCGGTATCGGAGTCATCCACAAAAACCTCGATCCCGCCGCACAGGCTGAAGAGGTCCACAAGGTCAAGACCTATCTCAACGGTCTCATCACCAAACCGGTCACCTTCAATGTCAATCAGACCGTGGCGGAGATGATGGATGAAAAACGCCGCAAAAAATATTCTTTCAGCGGCTTCCCGATCGTTGACGATCAGAACCGTCTGGTCGGTATCATCACCAGCAGAGACATCAAATTCCTCACCGATTACAATATCAGGATCGGTGATGTCATGACCAAAAATCCGGTGACCGCCGGCAGCAATGTCACCATGCAGGATGCTTACCGGACCATGCTCTCCAACAAGGTCGGCAAGCTGCCGATGGTCGATAAAAACGGCAGTCTGCAGGGACTTTACAGCTTCCTTGATGTCCGCACCCTTATCGAAAGAGATGAGCCGGACTACAACCGCGATTCCCGTCACCGCCTGCGCGCCGCAGCCGCAGTCGGTCCCTACGATGAAGCCCGCGCCGAAGCACTGGTCAACGCCGGAGTCGATGTCATGGTCATTGATACCGCCCACGGCGACAGCAAGGGCGTTATCGAAACAGTGAAACTCTTCAAGAAAACCTACGGTGACAATGTTGATATCGTCGCCGGGAATATCGCCACTGCCGAAGCCGCCAAAGCTCTTGCCGATGCCGGTGCCGACGGCATCAAAGTCGGTATCGGTCCCGGTTCGATCTGCACCACCCGCGTGGTCGCAGGTGTCGGAGTTCCGCAGGTTTCCGCCATTTACGCCGCAGCCAAAGCTGTTCCCTCCGACGTTCCGGTGATCGCCGACGGCGGAATCAAGCAGTCCGGCGACATCGCCAAAGCCATCGCAGCCGGAGCCTCCAGCGTCATGATGGGCAGCGTGCTTGCCGGAACCAGCGAATGTAACGGAGATGTGGTCCTGCATCAGGGGAGAAGCTATGTCGCCTACCGCGGCATGGGCAGTCTCGGCGCGATGAAAGAAAACGCCGGCAGCCGTGAACGTTACGGTCAGGATGATGTCGATGATGATTCCCGCCTCGTTCCGCAGGGTATCGAAGCCATGGTTCCCTTCCGCGGACCGGTCCGCGGAGTCATC
>JAZSGR010000183.1:0-12916 GCA_045532825.1 Victivallaceae bacterium
GCAAGGTCGAGTTTTGCGCCGAGTACGGTGCGGGAGTGTACCTTTGTACACGACCAAACCGGCACAGGCGCAAGGCTCGAGATTGCCCGCGATGCGCCACCGCAGTTTGAACAACTTTCACAAAAAATGGGACAATAACAACTTTTTCGATTTTATCAGACTTGACTCCAACAACTTGATGTGATATATTTATTGCAAAAGAAGAAACTGTAATTTCACATTATGAAATCACTGCACAAAATATTTGATATACTTGAATACGTCACACTGCGTAACGGCGAACCGGTGACACCGGGGGAAGCAAGTTCAGCACTGTCGCTCAACATAGCGACGGCTTCACGCATCATGGGGGAACTGGTCACACGCGGTTATCTGGTGAAAGTTTCCCGGAAAAGCGGTTACATCGCCGGACCGATGACGGTCTCACTGGTAACAAGAGACAATCCTTACAAGCGGATCGCGGATGCTTCCCGGCTTCCGGTGCTGCGTCTGTCTGAAAAGCTCGGCTGTCAGGTGAATATTTCGGTTATGCACGACAGCACAAGGTACATGCTTTACTTCAACATGCCGGACACCGCACTTTCCCCCTGGCGGCATTTTGACTTCACCGATCACTGGAACACCGCCACCGGCAGGCTGCTTACGGCAGGCTGTGACGATACCGAAGCAAAAAAGATCTGCCGCCGGTGCGGATTGAAAACGTTTCCGTCTGAAGAGATCGCGAAGATCCGCCGTAATGGCTCCGTTGATTTTGAAGCCGACGGCTTGCGTATCATCGGGCACTGGATAAAACTGCCGGGATATCCGGTGGCGGCATTCGGCTTCGGTGTGCCGCCGGAACGGGCGGAAGAGGCGTTCAGACTTTCGGCAGCCGCCGCAGAAGAGATAACAGGTAAACTTACAGTTGGCACCTGCCAGGCATATTAATCAGGAATAAATATCATGAGTAAAAAAGCACTTGAAAAAGCCATGGATTTCATGGAAAACGAAAAACAGTTCCACCTCGGTTTTCTTCCGACCGAACAATCCAGTCCGCTCACCCGGAATCTTGACCGGGAGTTTGCAAAATCTTATGAAGCCGGTGTCCGCAATCTGCAGAGCGTGGACCGCAACGTGCTGGAAATGGCAGAAAAGATTTTTGTCTCGGAAGAATTCCGCAAACTCACCGATGCCGGAGAACAGGTCATCCGCAACGGCGGCAAGCTGGTGTTTTCCGGCTGCGGAGCTACCGGCAGATTAAGTATACTGCTGGAATGCATGTGGCGCGACTGCTGTGCCAAAGATCCGGCAGCCGCCCCCTACGCCGACCGGGTGTTCAGCATCATGACCGGCGGCGATTATGCTCTGGTCAAATCAGTGGAGTTTTTTGAGGACTATCAGGTTTTCGGCCGCCGTCAGGTGCAGGAGCTGGAAATGGGAGCCGGCGATATGCTGGTTGCGATCACCGAAGGCGGCGAGACCTCATCGGTACTCGGTTCGCTTTTTGAAGCTCTCGACCGCGGCTGTCAGGCGTTTCTGCTGTTCAACAATCCGGCGGAGCTGCTGGCTGAACATCTTGAACGCTCCGCCAGAGCCATCCGTGATCCGCGGGTCTGCGTGCTGGATCTGCATTGCGGTCCCATGGCACTTGCCGGTTCCACCCGCATGCAGGCGACCACTTCTGAACAGCTGGTCGCAGGCGGCGCGCTTGAAACCATCATGTGCCGCCTGACCGGAGCAGAACAGACTGACTATGTTTCAGAATTCAGCAGACTGCTGGATCAGCTTGAAGCTCCGGAGTCGGTGCGCGGCATTGCGGATTATATCGCTTTTGAGGCTGAAACCTACCGCAGAAAGGGACTTGTGACCTACTTTGCCGATGAATACATGCTGGATATCTTCACCGACACGACGGAGCGTTCCCCGACATTCATGCTGCCGCCGTTCCGTAAAAACGATGACACCGTTTCTCCGCGTCCGTGGGCATTTGTCAAAAATCCGCTTTACACCACAGAGGAGACCTGGCAGAACGGCATGCACCGCAAACTGCGCTGTCTGGAATGGGAAACGCAGGACTATCTGGATATGAACGTGCCGCGTGAACTTGCGGAAAATCCGCCGAAGATCCGCAGTACCGAGCTGCTGAAATTTGAAGTCGGCAAAGAGTCTCCGGAGGACCGTACTGCGACCGGAAACGATGCCGCTGTACTGATAACCGTCGGCAATGCCCCCTGCCCTGCCGGACTGCGGCAGGCATTCAGCACGGTTCCGGCACCTTTTGCCAGTTGCAGATATTTTGCAATAGGCGGAACGGAAGGTGCTGATTTTTCAGTTCCCTGCAAAATCGTTGAGTCTCCGCTGCATCTGATGGGTCACATGGCGGTGAAACTGGTGCTGAACACAGTTTCGACCGGTATCATGGCGGTCCTCGGCAGAGTCACCGGCAACTGGATGAGCTGGGTCAATGTCTCCAACAAAAAGCTCATGGACCGCGGCATCCGTCTGATAAGCGAGATAGGCGGCATCGATTACAAAACCGCCTGCATCAGGATCTACGAAGCAATCGAAGAACTTGAAGAACACCGCGATGAAAGCAAAGAGCAGGAGTCGGTGGTCCAATACGTGCTGAAGACACTGCCCCGCAAATAAAAAAATCATCACGCGCCCCGGTCAGATGAAAAATTCTTGTTCTGACCGGGATTTTTTTATTTGACATTGCAGACAGAAGAGTGTATTTTATAAACACTCACACGAGTGAGTAACAAAATAAAGCACAGGGAGACAGTTTTACGATGAGCGCGAAAATATTGGCGGTAAACGGCGGAAACGCAGAATTGCAGGAAACGTATCCGGAATTATTTCACTGGCCGGTCGTGACCGCAGAGGATGAAGAAGCCGTCATTGCCGTACTGCGTTCAGGTACGATGAGCGGGACTGACATCTCCAGAAAATTTGAACGGGAATATGCCGACTGGTCGGGTGCAGCATACGGACTTGCCACCTGCAACGGAACTGCCGCACTTCAGGAAGCTCTCTGGGCATGCGGAGTAAAAAAAGGTACAGAGATCATCTGTCCTTCAATGACCTACTGGGCGAGCTGTGCCAGTGCAGTTTCTCTGGGAGCCGAGGTCCGTTTTGCCGACATCGATCCGGAAACTCTCTGCCTCGATCCCGGAGACATCGAACACCGGATAACCGACCGCACCGTTGCCATAATGGTGGTGCATTATGCCGGACATCCGGCGGATATGGATAAAATCAATGCGATCGCCCGCAAACATGATTTGAAAGTCATCGAAGATGCCTCCCACGCCCAGGGCGGACTTTACAAAAACCGCATGTGCGGTACACTTGGAGACATTTCCGGAACCAGTCTCATGGGCGGCAAAGCTTTTGCCGTCGGTGAAGGCGGAATGGTTCTGACCAATTCCCGTGAACTGATAGAAAAATGCATGCTTTTCGGACATTACGAACGGCTGGGATTTTCTCAATACTCTCTTGCTTCAGAAAAACTCACCGCCTGTCCGGAATACACTCAATTCATCGGCATACCGCTCGGCGGAGTAAAACACAGGATGAACCAGACCTGTTCCGCCATGGGCAGAGTCCAGCTCAAATATTATCCGGAGAGATGCGCTGAAATCAACAGGGCAATGAATTATTTCTGGGATAATCTTGCCGATCTTCCCGGCATCCGTGCCCACCGGATCACCGGAGAAGGCAATACAATGGGCGGCTGGTACAATCCGCGCGGTTTGTTCCGCAGTGAAGAACTTGACGGACTTACCTGTGAGCGTTTCTGTGAAGCGATCCGTGCCGAAGGAGTGCGTTCCATCCCGGGAACGAATTATCCGCTGCACAAACATCCTTATTTTCTTGCTTCAGATGCCCCCGGCAGCGGGCGGCAGAAAGCAGAAGCTCCGGAACACCTGCCGGTGAGTGAAAATACCTCAAAAACAGTTTTCACGATCCCGTGGTTCAAACATTACCGTCCGGAGATCATCGACCGCTACATCGCAGTGTTCCGCAAGGTGATAACCAACTGTAAAGAGCTGCTGTAAAGTCAGGCTTGCCTTTCAAGAACAGGAAGTGTTTCCCCTTCGCGTATTTCCGGAGCAAACCGCAAACGCGGCAATCCGGATTTACCGGAGAGAAAATCCAGAGCACTCACCAGCATCTTCTCATGCGGGATCTCCAAAGTGGTAAGCTGCTTATGGAAATAACGGCTGACTTTCAAACCGTCCCACGAAACAAAAGCAAAATCCTCCGGCACGCGGAATCCCCGTGCCAAAAGAGCAGAGATGACAGATATAGTCAGCAGATCATCATTGATAAAAACAGCTTGAGGAATATTTTTCTGCAAATCCCGTTCTGCCAGAGCTGAAGCGATATGTTCACCGGCATCCGGTTCTCCGGTTCCGGGAAGTGATCCGCCGGCAAAGACCGGTTCGGTTTTTATTTCACCGTTGCGGAAATTATCGGCAGAAAAACCGTAATAAAGCAGTTTGTCATACCCACGGTTTTTGACATAAGCAAATACCGAATGCAGAGCTGCCGCACGGTCAGGACCGACATAACCGGCATTGGAACATTCAAAAATACCGCCGCTCAAATCGTCATCGGGACAATCATAAAGCAGCCATTTGATACCGGACGTTGCGGCAATGCCGTTTTTCCAGCGTTCGACATCCTCTTTTTTGCGGATAAGCGGCGATGCGATCATCACCACGCGTTCAACATTATACGCCAGCAGCTGCTCAAGTACCGGAACCGCTCCGGCACCGGCAGATACCGGCAGAACCATATATTTCAATCCGCATCCGTCAAGATGGGCAAGCAGGCGGAAAAATGCCTCACGGTGATGCCAGTAAGCGTTGGAGGGCAGCAATACAGCAGCATCGGAGTGGATCTTGCCTTTGATCGCACGTCCGAAAAAATTCGGCACAAAATTCACTTTGCGGGCATACTCCTTCACCCGTTTCACCGTTTCCGGACTTATATTGCGCTCTTTCCACTTGTCATTGAGGATATATGACACCGTACTGCGGGCAAGATTCAATTCCGCCGCAAATTCAGCCATATTGGAATATTTTTTCATATCTTCTGCCATCCGGATTTTGTGATAAATAATACCGTTGTTTAATATAGCACACCAAAAGAAAAATGTCCCTGCTGCAAAAAAAATTTTCCGTTTTATTTTTTGTCCGGTTGATTTTTTTTATTTGGATGATATATTATATCAAAACAATACTCACTCGTGTAGAGTCAATGTAAAAAAAAATCTTAATGGAGTTTCAGAATGATGATGAGATTGTTTCCGGCGGTGTTCTGTGCTGTATCATGTTTTCTTGTCTGCGGTGGAGAACTGACTGTTTTCGACGGTGGAAATCTCAATGGCAAACTTGCCTCCAAAGCAGAGATCAGAAACGGCAGCCTGCGTTTCCGCACCAGTGATGCGATCAAACTCAAACTGGTTCCGCCCAAGCCGGATCTGACCGGATACACTCAACTTGAAATAACTTACACAGCCAACCGTGCCGGAGATAAATTCCGTTTCACGATGACCTCAAATCCTCCGGGAGCTGACAAATGGAATTATTTTGCGGCACCGGGACAGATCACCATTGCCAAAGGCAAACAGAAAACAGTGATCAATCTTGTAAACTTGAGCAGATCACGCCAACCATTGGGAAAAGATCAGATCCAGACACTTGATTTCAATTTCACCGGTTGGGGAATGCCTTACAAAAAAGGATTGGTTCTCGATATTGAAAAAATCGTCCTGACCGACAAGGCTCCGGCACCGGAAAAATCAGCAGCGGGTAAAAAAAAAGCTCTGATTTCTGACAACCGGCTGCTCATGCTGCTGCCGGATAAGCCCTGGATACCGGTTCCCGGTATTGCCGACCGCAAATTCTGGGATCCGAAACGTAATACAGTTTACGGAAAAAACACCCTTAAACACGCTGCCCGCGCGCTGAAAACTCCGGCGGCGCCGCCTCCGACAGACTACTACCTTGATTTCCTGCGCAACGGCAACCGCAGCAGATACGAACAGGCATACGCGCCTCTGATACGGAATTATTCATATCTCACCATGGCATTGTGCCTTACCGGCGACACCGGCACCTATTTCAAACATTGGGAAGCCTATAATAATATGCTGTGCAGCATGGCGACCTGGGTATATCCGGCGCACGACAGCAAACTGGATAACCTTCTCATGCGCCGTCCGCACATCGAACTGGTCGGCAGTCAGGTGGGAGTTCTGGTATCCACTGCGCGTCATCTGCTTTCTCCGCTGCTTTCCCGGGAGACTGTTTCCGCAATGGAAAAAGCGGTGAACCGCCAGCTTGTAACTCCTTTTATCGAAACGGTGCAGAAAAAACGCAGACCGGACTGGTTTCTGGTCTCGACCAACAACTGGAATGCGGTATGTACAGCCAATGTGGTGCAGATACTGCTGGCCTCCGACCTGCCGGCAGATCTCCGCAGAACTGCGATCGCATTTGCGCTGGAACACTCGGCAAACTACCTGAAAGGGTTCACTTCTGACGGTTACTGCAGCGAAGGCATATCGTACTGGAGTTACGGCTTCGGTCATTATCTCCGGCTTGCGGCAACTCTTCATGCAGCATCCGGAAGCAGAATAAATCTGCTTTCCGCCCCGGCAGTGCGGCAGGCGGCGGCATTTCCGGAGCGTTTCATGTTTTCAAACGACAACAGTTTTCCGGCATTTTCAGATTGTTCTTTTGATGCCGGTATAGGTGATGCGGTGATTTATCTGCGGGATCGTCTCATGGGACATCCCGCCGGAAGTACAGAAAAGATCGCTTCTGACATGTTGTATCAGCTTGCGGTATACGGCTTGACTCCGCAGAAAGAGAGCAAAGCAAAATCTTTTTCTCCTGAACGGATATCCGCTTTTCCGGAAACCGGAGTTTTCGTAATAAGACATCCGGAAAAGGACGGAATTCTTCTGGCATGCAAAGGCGGCAGCAACGATGAACTGCACAATCACAACGATGTGGGCAGTTACGCGGCAGCCTTTGCAGGAAAACCTGCGATACTCGGAGATCTCGGAGGCACCGTTTACACCCGCGACAGTTTCAACAGCAACCGTTACCAAAATCCGCTGCTGAACTCCTGGGGACATCCGGTCCCTGTTCCCGGAGGAAAATTGCAGAACTCCGGTCCCGGAACAGAGGCAAAGGTGCTGCGCTTTGAAAAGAATAAGGCTCATGCGGCGATCACGCTGGATATCCGCAAAGCCTACCGGGAAAACGAAGCCATTGAAAAACTTGAACGTTCCTTTGATTACAGTTTTGCCGGACGCGGCAGAATCATCATAACCGATACGGCAAAGTTCTCTGAACCGCAGACTTTTGAAAGTGCGCTCACCACTTTCGGCAGCATCCGTCAGACGGCAAAGGATAAACTGCTTGTCCAATACCGTAACAGCAAAGTTGAGATCTCGGTCGATACCGGCGGCGTTCCATGGAAATTGACCGGAGAGATCATAAAGGCGGAAACCAGATGGAAAGATGTTCCGCGCCGTTACGCGATTGTTCTTGACGGAAAACACAAAACAGCAAAAATAAAAATCACCATAACCCCAACTGACAAATAATCAGAAAGGTAAACAAATGAAAAAATCCAAAAGAGATCTTTCATTCTGCCGGTGTACCGGCAGAAAGCCCATGGGCTTCACCCTTATCGAGCTTCTGGTGGTAATTGCGATCATAGCGATCCTTGCGGCGATGCTGATGCCTGCGCTTCAGCAGGCAAGAGAGCGCGGCCGTTCAGTCAGCTGCATGAATAATATGAAGCAGCTTGGATTTGCCAACGGACAGTATATGAATGATTATGACTATTATGTGCCCCGTCAGCAGGGGTACGGCTGGGTGCCGCGTCTGCTGGTTTATCTGGGGGGGGATGTCCGCAGGAATGCGCAGGGGCAACTGCATATTCCCAAGACGCTCCGGTCTCCTGTCATGCTTTGTCCCAGTTCTCAAGTTATGTCAGGAGCCAATACCAATAGTGCCGGAGCCGGTTGTAATTATACTGCCAACCAATTTGTCAGCGGAAAAGCCATCTGCGAATACCGTTCCAACGGAGCCGCAAATCCGAGTCCTCCCGGCTGCAGCAAAGCGGGAAAAATCAGACGTGTCAGTCAGGTGTATTTGTTTATTGAATATGCTGAAAGGCCGGATTGGAGCGATGGGACAGATGCCAGCGGTTATGATCGTCACGGATACCGTCATCCAGGTCGTATCGGCGCGCCTTTTGATAAAACTGCAGCCGGTAAAGATGTTCCGCCCAGTGCAAAAATGAATGTCACCATGTGTGACGGCAGCGTTAAAACACGCAGCGGCAGCATTGGATTGATTAAGGAGTTTGAGGCAGATTGGAGCAAAAGTCAGGCTTCCGATTGGTCAGATGCCTACGATATTTAACAAGGAATAATAATTGGAGAAAAAATGAAACATCTTTTATTGAGTCTGTTTTGTGCATCTTTTGCTCTCGGGGCGGAAAATTATTATAAGCTGCCTGACGTCAAACTGATCCATGACGGATGGAGTTTTTACTATCAGCCGCTTCATAAGGGGCTGACGCCTTCCCGTAAATATGTTGCGACCACCGAAAGTATCCGGCGCGATGTGGAAATGATGGAAAAGTGTATGCCCGGCAGCGGTATCGTTATCCGCTTTTTCTCCGACAGGAAATGCTCCGGAGGCAGATCTTATAATGTAAGTGCCGTTTTTGGCGGAGATCTGCTCAAATATGAATACTTCAAAAAAGATATAGAAAATCTCCGCAATACGAAATTCAAAAAGTTCACCGACAACTTTCTGGGGTTGACCGTAAGTCCCGGCAATGTGGACTGGTTTGATGACAAGTCCTGGGCAGTTGTCTGCAGCAACCATAAAGTTGTTTCCCGTGTTGCCAGAGAAAGCGGAATGGTCGGTTTGAAACTTGATATTGAAGAATACGGTCAGAATACCATGTGGCGTTTCAAGCCGCAGGCGGGGCGTTCTCTTGAGGAAACGGTCAAAAAAGTCCGTCAGCGCGGACAGGAATTCGGAAAGGCGATCTTCAGTGAGTTTCCCGATGTTCATCTGCTGTGTTACTGGTGGTTTTCACTTGCCCGTACCAAAAATGACATATTCCACATGGATCGTGCCGAATATATGGTCGCTCCCTTTATCAACGGCATGTACGATGTGATGCCGGAGGGCGTTACCATCCACGAAGGAAATGAATCCTGCGCCTACCGTTCCAATAATGAAACGGAATTCAATCATCTGTCTGTTGACTTGAGAAAGAATTTTCTCCGTTGTCTTGATCCGGAAAATTTGAGAAAATACCGGGCGCAGACCATGCTTGCTCCGGGACTTTATCTTGATCCTCATTTCAGCGGCAAACCAAATTTCTGGAGCAATCAGCTGAAGCCGGACCTGCAGAAAATGGGTGGCGTAAAACTGCTGAAACGCAACATCGTTCAGGCGGCTGAAGTTGCGGATAGATATGTCTGGCTCTGGCATGAGCGTTTTGCCTGGTATCCCAGTCATCATCCTGCCAAAGTTCAGGATGTGAACAAAATTGCACCGCAGTTGACTGAGGATATTGATCTTCTGCTCAAGCCCATGCCGCGGGCTGCTCTGCTGGTCAGGGAGCGCAAACTGCGAAATCTGGTCAGAAACGGAGACTTTTCCACTCCGGGCAAAGGCAATCGTGCGTTGGCATTTTTCAGTGAATGGTACAGCAAAAAACAGGGTAAATTCTTTCACAAAAACATCAACGGCAACGGTGTTGCGGCAGCAGCCGGCGTAATCAGTTCCTGTATTATGCAGAATTTTAATGTAAAATCAGGAGAGATGTATCTTGTCCGCTGCAAGGGCGGAAATCTGAGTTCAAAAACAACGGCATCCGCCAAGATCACTGTTTCCTGGAAAATGCCCGGAGGAGAACGTTTTGCCGATTACCTGAACCGCGGATATGTTTTCCGGAAAGGTCTGGGAAAACTGGAGCAGACTGAATTCACGGTCGTCGTTCCCGAAGGCGCAGAAACTCTTGAATTGATGCTCAGTGCCGGAAATTGTCAGGGGGGGGATGAGATTCATTTTGATGATCTCGAACTTTACAAAATCGTTGATTGAAATCAGCAGGTATTCATAAAAAACGCCGGATCATCCGGCGTTTTTTTTGCACTTTTGGGGGAGAAAATTTATTTTTTGGTAAAAAAATTATTCTTTTTGTGATTTTATTTGCCTGACAGCGATATTATATTAGCATCGTTATCAGGTAAATTCATCTAAAAAAGAAAGAGAGTGAAATATGGCTGTCGGATTTGGTATCATCGGTGCCGGAATGATCGCAGAACTGCATGCCCGTTCCATGCAGGAGCTGGATAACGTCAAACTCGTCGGATTTTATGATAAAAATTTTGAAGCCGCCAAAAAACGTGCTGCGGAATTCAATACCAAAGCGTACGAAAATTTTGATGAATTTCTGGCAGATCCGGAAATACGTGCCGTGACCATTGCAACTCCATCCGGTATGCATGGTGAAGTCGCTATCCGTGCTGCAAAGGCAGGCAAACATATCCTCTGTGAAAAACCTCTGGAGATAACTCTGGAAAAGTGTGATGAGATCATCCGGGCTTGTGATGAAAACAACGTGCTTCTTTCTCCGGTCTTTCAGAGCCGTTTCACCAAACCGGTCCAGCTGGTCCGCAAGGCGATGCAGGAGGGGCGGTTCGGACGTATGGTGCTTGCCAGTGCCCAGATGCGCTGGTTCCGTCCGACATCCTATTACAGCGGATCATCCTGGCGCGGCACCTGGGCTCTCGACGGCGGCGGAGCTCTGATGAATCAGGCGATACACCTGATCGATCTACTGCTTTACATCAACGGTGCGCCGGAAGAGGTTTTTGCATTTTCCGGAACACTCACCCACAGTATCGAGGTCGAAGATAATCTCTGCGCGACGGTGAAATACCGCAACGGTTCGTTCGGGACTATTGAAGTAAGTACCTCCTGCGCTCCGGGATTTCCCCGCAGACTTGAATTTTCCGGAAGCTGCGGCAGTGTAGCATTCGGAGACAATTATATCACCCGATGGGAGTTTGCCGACAGTTGTCCGGATGACGAGATCGTCAAGAGCGAGCTGCGTCATCTGACCGATGCAGGCGGCGGAAGTTCTCCAATGAACATCAATGCCAACGGTCACCGCTGTCAGATATCCGACCTTGCTGAAGCCATTACGACCGGACGACCTCTGTTCCTTGACGGCAGAGAGGGCAGGCGTGCTCTGGAACTTATATGCGGTATATATGAATCAGCCAGGACCGGTAAACCGTATTTCTTCAAAAGGTAAAGCGTATGAGTATAAAACTTGACATCATTCCGGTGGTCATGCGTCTTCCGCTCAAATTCGGAGCAGAAACCATTGATTCCATAAAGATCGCTCATGTCGAATTTTCCGCCTACGGCAGTACCGGTATCGGAGAAACACCGCTTTCGGTCGCCTGGGCCTGGCCGTCGCAGCTTTCTTTTGCGGAACGGGAAAAAGTCATGTGTGACTTCTGTCGTTTTCTGGCAGAAAATTATGATGTTCCAGAGCAGCATCCGATGACTGCGGGCAAGGTGTTTCTTGACGGTAAACTTCCCATGCTTCATGAAAAGTTCAATGCCGCCAACCACACAGATATGCCTCACCTTGCCGCGCTTATTTGTGCTTCCGCATTTGATATTGCCATCCACGATGCCTATGGTAAATCACAGGGACAGCCGGTATACAGGTTATACAACAGTAAATATATGGAACACGACCTTGCATGGTTCTATGATGATCCTGCATTTGCCGGAAAGTATCCGGAGGATTACTTCGTTCCGGTTCCTGATTCTCTGCCGGTCTGGCATCTGGTCGGCGGCAAGGATCTGCTCACGGATTCTGAACTTACCGGCAGTGAACCGCAGGATGGTTATCCGGTGACTCTGGTCGACTGGATAAAACGTGACGGTTTGAAGTGTCTCAAAATAAAACTCACCGGCAAAGATCCCGTTTGGGATTATGACCGTGTGGTATCTGTCGGCAGGATAGCGATCGAATACGGATGTGATTCACTTTCCCCTGATTTCAACTGTCAGGTCACTGATCCGCAGTACGTCAATGACATTCTCGACCGCCTGAAAGCGGAAGAACCGGAGATTTTTGATTTGCTCATTTACGTTGAACAACCGTTCCCGTACGATCTTGAGGCCAACCGCATAGATGTACATTCATGTTCGGAACGGAAGCCGCTGTTCATGGATGAAAGTGCCCACGACTGGCGCTTTGTCAAGCTCGGATACAGTCTCGGCTGGAACGGAGTTGCTCTGAAAGTCTGCAAAACGCAGACCGGAGCATTGCTTTCAGCGTGCTGGGCGAAAGAGCATGGCATGAAACTCATGGTGCAGGATCTCACCAATCCGCGTTATGCCATGATGCCGCATGTTCTGCTCGCCGCCAATATCGGGACCATTCGCGGAGTCGAGTGTAATGCGCCGCAGTTTTATCCGGAGGCATCGCTTGATTTTGAAAAAGAACATCCGGGAATGTATGAACGCCGCAACGGAGTTGTGGTCATCCGCAGTCTGACCGGTAACGGCTTGAGCTGCTGAATGCTCCGGATTTGAATTGAAAACTTCCGGTCCTGATACATTTTGTCTGTTGCAACTGACAAAATGACAAAATATAATATTTTGTTATAGTCCCATTTTTTGTGAAAGTTGTTCAAACTGCGGTGGCGCATGCATGTGATTTGGCGGTACACCTTGTCACGGCGCAGCCCCGCAGGGCGAAGACGGATCCCGCACCGTACTCGGCGCAAAACTCGACCTTGCTCCACGCTGCATCCACCGATCGCAGACAGAACCGTTTCTTGAGCTTGAAA
>JAZSGR010000084.1:0-17157 GCA_045532825.1 Victivallaceae bacterium
AGTACGGTGCGGGATCCGTCTTCGCCCTGCGGGACTGCGCCGTGACAAGGTGTACCGCTGAATCACATGCATGCGCCACCGCAGTTTGAACAACTTTCACAAAAAAATGGGACAATAACTACTTATTGAGGTCTCTTTCAAAAATTTTTTCCAACAGCTCAAAAGCGGCATCGGCAAACAGCCGGTGTCCGGAAGGGGACAGGTGGATACCGTCTGTTTCCAGAACGAATTCAGAAGGATCATGCGCCATGAGCTTCGCAAGATCTATGACCGGATATTTATACTTTGCATAGAAAGTCCTGGCTTTGTCACGTTCTTTTTCCAGAAGCGCATTGAAGCCTCCTGACTCTTCAAGCACCTCCTGCCACGCAGGATCATTGCAGGTAAAGTGGCAATGGTCTATCACCGGATTCAAAACAACGCCGATCCTTTTGCATCCCGGAGCAAGCCGTTTTTCAAACTGCTCCATAAGCTCCTCTAATTCCCCAGGCTTGAGGATACGCTCTTTTCTGTTCATATCCATATTGTTCGCACCGGCCATGAACAGACAGTAATCAGGAGAATACTTCAAAACATTCTCATCAAATACACTCATCAACTCTCTGGTGGACTTACCGCCTATGGCTCCATTGATGATAGAAAAGCAGCAATCCGGAAATCTCTCCGAAAGTTTCCGCTGCAGGATCGCATAATAACGGTCCGAAAAGCATTCAACTCCAATACGTCCCTCCATAATGGATGAACCAAATAATGAAATAACGATATTACGCATTCCCCACGCCATGATATTTTCCTTTACATTACTGTTTTCAGCAGTTCTGCAACCGTCATACCGCTGTCCGGAAAACGCAATCCTGGAGCAATCGTTCCGAGCGGTTCCAAAACAAACCTGCGCTGCTGCGCACGCGGATGCGGAACTGTAAGATTTTTTCCGTTTATCAGCATGTCACCAAAAGTGATCATATCTATATCAAGAGTACGCGCTTCCCTGCTGGAATGTTCCGCCGGTCTGCCGGACTCCTGTTCGGTTTTCTGCGTAAGAGCCAACAGTTCTTCAGCTGTATTTTCCCATTCCCCCAACACCGCCTGATTGAGAAAATCAGGAGTTCCGGGGTCACAATCGACCGGAGCGGTAACAAAAATACCGCTTCTTTTCAAAACAGTGAAACCTTTTTCCTGCAATTTACTTACAGCTGTATCAAACACTGCGGCAGTATCGCCTATATTACCGCCGAACATCAGAGCAACCTTATGTTTCATTTACAAAGTTCCATACAAAGCAAGGTATCCCAACTGTTCCTCTATACGCAGAAGCTGATTGTATTTGCAGATACGTTCGCTGCGGGAAAGCGAACCGGTTTTGATCTGACCGGCATTGACAGCGACTGCGATATCCGCAATGGATGTATCTTCCGTCTCTCCTGAACGGTGGCTTATGACTGTTTTGAAACCGCTGCAGCGGGCGATCTCCACGGCATCAAGTGTTTCGGTAAGCGTTCCGATCTGATTGGGTTTGATGAGGATCGCATTGCCGGCTCCAAGTTCGATACCTTTACGGAGAAGTTTGCTGTTGGTGGTAAAAAGATCATCACCCACCAGTTGGCATTTTTCACCGAGTCGAGCCGTCAGAGCAGTCCAGCCCTCCCAGTCGTTTTCAGCCATACCGTCCTCGATACTGTCGACCGGATAACTCCAGACAAGTTCTGAAAGGTAAGCGATCTGTTCCTCGCGGCTTCTCACCGGAGCATCATTTCCCTCGAATATCCTGTAATCATACTTCCCGTCACGGAAATATTCACTTGCGGCACAATCAAGAGCAAGCGTGACATCCTTTCCGGGAACAAAGCCGCATTTTTCGATCGCCTGGATGACCGTTTCCAGGATTTCCACTGTCCCGCCCCTGAAAGCCGGAGCAAAACCGCCCTCGTCTCCGACTGCTGTGGAATATCCTTTGCCGGAAAGAATCGTTTTCAATTTATGAAATACAGCAGCTCCCATTTTAAGAGCCTCTGCAAAACAATCCGCACCGACCGGACGGATCATGAATTCCTGAAATGCAACCGGCGCAGAAGAATGACTGCCGCCGTTGATGATATTCATCATCGGGACCGGCAGAACTTTGGCATTGGTTCCGCCGATATATCTGTAAAGCGGAAGATGAAGTTCCGTACTTGCGGCATGAGCTGCGGCAAGAGAAACCGCCAGCATGGCATTGGCTCCGAGCGAAGATTTATTTTCCGTTCCATCGATCTCGATCATCGTCCGGTCGATACCGATCTGATCAAAGACATCCATACCGGCAAGTTCGGGAGATATTTTATTTTCCACATTACCCACAGCATCAAGCACGCCCTTGCCGCCGTACCGGGAGTCATCACCGTCACGCAGTTCACAGGCTTCGCTTTCTCCGGTCGATGCACCGGATGGGACAGAAGCCCTGCCGATGACTCCGGAAACAAGCTCAACTTCAACTTCAACTGTCGGATTGCCGCGGGAATCCAATATTTCACGCGCATAAACTTGTGATATTTCAGCCATATATCTCTATTCTCCTCTGTTACAGTACCAGAAAATCCTCAATTTCCGTCAGACAGCGCGCCCTGCCCTGCAAGTCCAGATAGACGATATCCTCCAGCCGGATACCGCCCCATTCAGGATAATAAAGTCCGGGTTCTACCGTAACAACGGCACCTGGAGCAAGTTTTTCCTTTGCCCCGGGCGAAAGACGCGGCATTTCGTGGATATCCAATCCCACACCATGACCGAGACTGTGGAAAAATCCGAAATCACCTTTTTCACCGTGCCCGGTATAAAATCCGTGTTTCTCAAGAACTCTGACTGCCGCATTATGGATATCGCACTGCGGCACACCGGGAGCAATGAGCTTCTTGGCTGTTTCCCTCGCTTCCAGGACAGCGTCGTAGGCTTTTTTTACGATATCTGCCGGCTTGCCGCGAACCACAGTTCTGGTCAAATCCCCCCAGTAACCGGTTTCTGCCGAACGCGGAAAAATATCCATGACGATCGGTTTGTCGGCATACAGTATTCCGGAACCGGTATTGTGCGGCTGACTGCCCTGAAATCCTCCGGCACAGATAGTGCCGGTCGCAAGCATCCCACCGCGCATCATTTCGCAGTCGATCTCCGCCCGCAGTATCTCGCTGGTGAGCGGTCTGCCGTTCCAGATCAGAGCGCGATCGGAAGCGATCTCCGTTTCACGCAGAACGGCAAATGCCCGGCGGCATCCGGACTCCGCCTGACGTAAACTTGCGGTTATTTTGGCAGCTTCGATTTCATCCTTGAACTTGCGTTCAGGAAAAAAATCACCTTCACACGGCTTTATCAGCAGCCCGCATCCTCTGATCCTATCCGCCCATATCAGCGGAAAATCAGACGGAACTGTAAAGCCTGATAAACCATAACGCCGTGCGATATTCTGAATGATGCTCAATCTTTCCGGACCGCCCATTTCCTCATCGTGAAACACACAAACTCCAGGCAGTGCGGAATTTTTTGCCCGGTTGTATTCCAGACTGGACATCACCACACCGCGAGTCTCTCCGGCGAAAAACCAGATAAAATCATCCGGAGTCGATATTCCGGAAGCATAACGCAGATCGGCTGAACTTTCGCCGGAAGCTATGATCAATTTACCGGTGCCAGACATTTTAAAACTCCAGATCTCCTGACAGATAAGCCGCAAGAACCGCATCCGCCCTGCCCGGTTTGGTTTTCACCAGAAACACGCCTTCATCGGATAACGCTTCTTCAAGTTCTTTTGTCACATTTGAAGCAATAAGCAGATCGACTTCAAGTCCGTAAAGCTGCCTGGCAAAAGTCTCCGGTTTATCATCCGGCGGCAGTGCCTCCTCGCGTTCTTTCATCTTGCCGTTTTCAATACGGTAATAAGCAAAACGTCCGGAGTTGTCGTTCCATTCGGTCGATACTGCAATAATCATAAAAACTTTTCCGTATAAATAAAGCCCCCGTTTTCCGGACGGGGGCAGTCCAAATAATTCAACACTTATTCAGCGGGCGTTTCAGCAGCTTTCCGCGCCTCACAGCTGGAAAGCGGTTCAGCCTTGTGGTCATGGATCTTTGCCTTCAAAACATCGACCTGGGCTTCGATCTTGCCGACAGCCTGATCGAAAGACTTGTAAAGATCAAAGTCTTCAACCTTCGCCGGAAGCACATGATACTTGCAGTTGAGTACGATACTGCTGGTAAACTGATTTTTCCCGCGTTCCATGACGACGTTTATGGATGTAACTTTGAGGGTGGTATCATTCAGCAGCACGCTCAACGCGTCTTCCACATGTTGTCTGATTGCCGGGGTGATTTCAAATTGACGTCCGGTTACATTGATGCTCATATCCACCTCCATTGTTTTGCCGGAGATCCGCTTCGGCCACTGTCCGGCGGACAGGGACCCCGGCTTTTCTCCGGAGACTCCTTTCGGGATCACCATTTCCCCCGGGCTTCTACACCGTCGGAATCCGGTTTTTCTCCTTAAAAAGAGTCCCGTTATTGTTTATGACGGTATTTTGAACCGTCTCTGCTATTCAACCTGCGGTATCATCTCTGATCACATGGCAAAAGCCGGTCCCAGATAGATATCCTGTGCCTCCTTGTTGTTTATGAGATAATCACTGGTTCCCTGAACCAGGATCTTGCCCTGATACATGATATATCCACGGTTAACCACTGACAACGTTTCACGCACATTGTGGTCGGTGATAAGAATTCCCAGATTGCGGTCGCGCAGCTGCATGATGATCTGCTGAACATCGCGCACGGCGATCGGATCCACTCCGCTGAATGGTTCATCAAGCATGATGAATGACGGATTTGTCACCAACGCACGGGTGATCTCAAGCCGGCGGCGTTCGCCTCCGGAAAGAGTCATTGCCTTCTGTTTTCTCAAACGGGCAAGATCCAGTTCTTCGAGCAGTTCTTCAAGACGTTTTCTTCTCTGTTCCCTGCTGATGGCAAGAGTTTCAAGGATCGCTATGATATTTTCCTCAACGGTGAGTTTGCGGAAGATCGAAGGTTCCTGGGCAAGATATCCCATACCCATTCTGGCACGCTTGTACATCGGCAGATGGGTGATGTCAACATCGCGGAAACTCACCGTGCCGCCATCAGGACGGATCAATCCCATAACCATATAGAAACTTGTGGTTTTACCGGCACCATTGGGACCGAGAAGTCCGACGACCTCCCCGGGACGGACCGTGATCGACACATCATCCACGACCTTGCGGCCCTTGTATATCTTCACCAGATGTTCCGCTTTTACCAACGGAGTTTGTTCTTCGTTCATTCAAAATCCTGTCAGGTTCAGTTTTTCTTTTTCGTTCCGCCTTATTATACACACGTAAACCGGAGTTATCAAGCGGATTTTCTGTTTTTTTTCAAATAATTTAAGATTTTTTTATATTTTACGGGATTTACCACGTCATTTCATGCTCCGATGAGCTCTTTGAAGTTTCCGGCAAGCACCGCAGAAAACTCATCTTCTGTCAGATGTTCACTCAAAGTACCATACAGATTCATGCCGGAACTGCATACCGGGAAATCACTGCCGTAAATTATTTTTTCCACTCCGAGCATATCCACAGCATGACGCAGCATCCCCCAGCGGAAGAGTCCGGTTCCGGATATATCAATATAAAGGTTGCCGTGAGCTTTGATAAATTCAAAACGTTTATCCAGATCCGCTCCGTCTCCCGGATGCGCAAGCACCACTTTCAATTCAGGAACACTTTTCATAAGATCATCGACTTCCGGCAGATCACCGGTCGAAACATGGAGATTCATCACCATACCCAGCGCAGCGGCAGTTTCAGCAATTTTTTTCATTCCGGGAGAATTGTACCTGCCTATCGGCATGGAGTAATTTACCATCTCACCTATCCAGCGGACTCCGTCACCATGGAATGCTTTGAGCATGGCAATGCTCTCTTCCGGATAATCACCATGGACATGAATTCCCGGAATATAAAAGTCAGGATACATATCACGCATTTTCAAAGCTGCGCGGTTCAGATCTTCAATATCCTGAAAATCCATTTTCTCTGCCTGGCAGATAATGCTCCCGCAGCACCGGGATACTCCGTTTGACCGCAGTTCTTCAACAAATTCAGCGGTTGTTGCCGGAATTCCGAATTTTCCGATATTTCGTCCGATCTCCGGCAGAAACGGGTGTACATGTGCATCTATTACTTCATATTTCATAATATCACCTACCTCTTTTGACATCTTTTTATGTTGGATCAAAAACACAGCCGGAGTGATCGGCATCCGTTTTTTCACTTTTTTAACGGAGATGGAAACATCTGCGCAAGACCGAAAAATCTGCGGTCAGGCTGCGGTGCAACTGCCCCGTTTGCGGGAAGAGCCTTCATCAAACGTCTGGCGGAATACCATGCAAGAGTTCCGGCAAGAACATCAGCGAGCAGCCGCGCATAAAACAGCATGGCAACTGAATCAAAACACAATGAAAGCAGCGACAGCGGAACCAGCAATCCAAGCATCCTTATTCCATTGAGCCAGGCAGACACCGAAGGTCTGCCGCTGCCGGTAAAGAGAAATCCCCCGTAACGGTGGATCTCGATAAAGGCAAATCCCCAGGGAATGATACGCAGACACATAGTCATTATCCTCTGAACTTCAACATCCTGCGGAGAAAACCAGCGTGATATGACCGGAGCCATCAGGCAGAACACCACTGCCATAACCAGAAGATATATACCGGCAAAACGCATGGAAAAACGCTGGATATTACGGATCCTGCCGTACAGTCTTGCCCCGTAATTCTGTCCGATCATCGGAACCAGAGATATTCCCATCGCCATCGGGAAGATGAAAGCAACAGCCTCGACACGGGCTGCGGCTGCCGCCGCTCCGACAACAGCATCTCCGAACACCGCCGTCACACGGGTGATGACTGCTGAACCGATCGGCATCATCAGCATTCCGATGGTAGCAGGAACCGCAAAACGGATAATCGTCTTCCATGAGGCAAACAACCGGCGCAGCGGGATCTTTTCCCAGCGTATGAGCTTATGTTTGACTTTCACCAGAGATAATACCGTTATTGCAGAAATCGACTGTGAAAACACCGTTGCCCACGCAGCCCCTTTTATACCCATTGCCGGAATAAAGCCGAAACCGAAGATCATGGCAGGGTCAAGGATCGCATTGATGATCATTCCGAGCATCATCATCTGTGCCGCCCGTTTGGCATCTCCGGCAGCGATAAGCAGAGAATTGCCGAGACCGGATAAAGTTCCCGACACGCAAAAAGCAAACCAGATTTTCATATACGACATGACCAGAGTCAATGTATTGCCCTTTGCCCCGAACTGACGGAATATCCACCCGCATCCGGCGATACCGCAACTTGCGATCACGACTGAAAGCAGCACGGAAAGCAGGATACCGCATTCGACCAGTCCGGCTGCTTTATTTTTACGTCCGCCGCCCAGAGCCTGGGAAGTAGT
Source organism: Victivallaceae bacterium (assembly GCA_045532825.1). Classification (GTDB taxonomy): domain Bacteria; phylum Verrucomicrobiota; class Lentisphaeria; order Victivallales; family Victivallaceae; genus UBA1784. The sequence continues at coordinate 7,506 of JAZSGR010000084.1, forward strand.
GGTTACGATACCGATGCCAAGCCCGTGAAAGATGCACCACGCCAGCATGATGACCGGAAAAGTAAATCCCATTGCCGCCAGCGGTTCCCTGCCCAGTCTGCCGACAAAAAATGCGTCAGCCAGATTGTATCCGGACATGGCAAGAGTACCCGGGACCATTGCAAATGCAGTCTTTATCATGGTCCTTGCGATCGGACCTCTGGTGTAAGAACCCTGTTTGCTTTTCATGAAAACTCCTAAAAACACCAGGAGCCATGGCGGAACACGGGAATTTCACGTCCGCCAGCAGTAACGCCGGTAATATCAAGATCAGCGGAACCGATCATAAAGTCAACGTGGATCATACTGTCATTTATTCCCATATCGCGCATTTCCTGCTGTGTATATTTTTCAAAATCAGCGATACAATTTTCAAAACCGCGTCCGAGAGCAAGATGACAGCTTGCGTTTTCATCATAAAGGGTACTGAAAAACAGTATGCCGGTATTGTTTATCGGGGAATTGTAATCGATAAGAGCACATTCACCGAGATAAGCTGCCCCCTCATCCATGGAGATCATTTTTTCCAGGACCTTCTGTCCTTTTTCTGCTTTGACCTCCACCGCTCTGCCGTTTTCAAAACGGATAGAGAAGTTTTCGATCATGGACCCCTGCCACGACAACGGCTTGGTGGAGTAAACCACACCTTCTGCCTTTCCGCGCATCGGAGAGGTGAATATTTCCTCCGACGGGATATTGGGATTGAACACCCTGCCGGAAAGATCTTTTTCAGCCGCTCCGGCGAAAACGCCCTGCGGTATCAAACCGACACGCAGATCGGTTCCGTTGGATGAACGGTATATCAGTTCCTTGAAGTTGAAGGAATTGAGTTTTTCCGTACGGCGGTGGATGGTTTCATTATGTTTATCCCAGTTGGCGATGGGATCTCCGTCGGCTCTTGCAGCGGCAAGGATAGCGTTCCAGAGTTTTTCTTCTGCCTCCGCTTCGGGAATTCCGGGAAACACCTTGCATGCCCACTTTTTCCCGGGAACTCCGGCAATGCACCACTGGTGTTTGTTTTCCATGGCATCGCGGAACGGTTTGATTTCCGGGAAACGCGCCATCTGTGCTCTGGCACGTTTTTCCTGATCGATCCCTTCCATACCGTCCGGATCATCGGAATCAAGCCAGAGCAGAGCCGGCAGTTTTTCTGCGCGCCACTGCCATTTGGCAAGCTCCCATTTTTCAACAGAAGATAATCTTTCTTCAGACTGATAAAGCTGATCCAGTCTGCTGCAAGGCATATCGATCCAGTCAACAACGACCTTGCCTGCTCCGTGCTGATAGCACATTTCGACCACGGTGCGGACAAAATCGACCTGATCCAGTCCGGCAAGGATCAGAACATCCTGTCCGGGATCGGGATTTATTCCTTTTTTGACAATAAGTTCAGCATAAGCGTATAAACGTGCCGCATCCATAATACTCCTCCGGGATTTTTCATCAGTTTCAGTCGGCTCCGCCGTTCTGACGGATCAGAACGACCGTCTGGTCATCTGCCTGTTCTCTTTCAAAACTGCTGACAGAATTCATAATATCATCAATGATCTCCGATGTCTCACTCCGCTCCCGGCAGGATTTTGAGAAAGCTTCGATCAAACGTTTTTCCCCGTATTCCTCCTCAAAAGCATTGATCGCTTCGGTCAATCCGTCGGAATACATCATCACGGTCGATCCGGGATCAAGAGAAAGACACAGAGTTTCATAAGCGACAAATTCATCAGGCAGGATGCCAAGCGCATTACCATCCGGGGAAATCACCCGGATATGATTGTGGATATGGGTAATAAGATTGGTATGCCCTGCACGTCCGAATTCAAGAAGAGCCTCTTTTTTGTTGAGCAGACAGCATCCGACTGTGATAAAACGGTCTCCGCCGGTATCGTTGAAAAGTTTGCGGTTGAGATCACGCAGAAACTCTGTAAGCGTCGTAAAAGAATCGCCGAGCGCATTGGCAAAACTGCGTGTCATGGCAGTCAGCATGCTGGCGGGAACGCCTTTGCCGCATGCATCACCGATAACGATCAGCAGACGGTCATCATCGATACGCACGAAATCGTAGTAATCACCGTTGACTTCTTTGGCGGAACGGGTACGGGCGACAATGGAAAAATCCCCCCACTGCGGAAATGATGCCGGCAGCAGCGAGGTCTGGATGTGACGGGCAAACTGCAGCTCCTGATCGATACGGTCACGGCGGCTTATCTCGGAATAGACCTGAACCAGATCCTGAACCATCAGGATCTCCATAGTCAACCGCTTGAGCCGGTCAAACTGCTGTTCGGAAAACGGATGTCCGGGACGTGCTTTGTTACCGACAGCGCAGACAATCCCGTTCACCATGCCGTCGCGCAGCATGGGTATCGCAAGCACACTCCCGAGAGGAGCCCCCTGGGTGTAGCCGTTGAATCTGGGATCGGCAGATGCGTCCGGAATAAATTCCGGCTGTTTGGTGATAAGAATATTTCCCGGAAATCCCATTCCGGGAATGATCGTTTCTTTTCTCAAAGACTCAAGCAGATGCTGCCGTTTGCTGAAAATCAACGGATCACGGCTGTGGACCAGCGGATAATTACCGCTGACTCCGGCACCGGTAAACTCTTCATTTCTGAATTCGTAGATACAAACACTGCAGGCATCGATTTTTTCTGCAACATTGGCTGCGGTGGTGTGCATCACACCTTCAAAACCCTCATCACCGCGGATGCCGGTCGAAAACCTGGAGAGAAAACTTGCAAGTTCGCTGCGTGCCTGTTTTTCATCAGCCAGATCCTTGCGCAGATGCTCGGAACGCACCATCAGAAGACGGATGGCAATAACGGCGACCGCCAGTAAAAAAAGCAACGTCAGGACCGCGGTTCCGGTGAATCCGGCACTTACACCGGATCCTATCGAGCCGAAAATACCGCAGAATCCTGACACTGTCATCATGACACTCCCGCCCGGCAGGTTATCTGCCCAGATATTCCTGGAGAGACCTGAGCGGAGAATCTCCGTTGCGTGCCTCTTTGATTCCCTCGGCTGTGGCACTTGCCGCAGCAATGGTGGTCATGTACGGGATCTTGTACTGGATGGCCAACATTCGGATCGCACTGTCATCGATCTTACTCAACTTGCCGGCAGGTGTATTGATGATAAGGGAGACCTCACGGTTGCGGATAAGATCGGCAACATTGGGACGGCCCTCATTGAGCTTATGCACCTCTTTGGCAGCGATACCGTTGGCAAGCAGATACTTGTAAGTACCTTCAGTTGCAACAAGTTCAAATCCGAGATCAGAGAGAGTCTGAACGATCGGCAGCAGACTGCCGCGTTCACGCTCATTGACTGAAACCAGAACTTTTCCGGAAAGCGGCAGACGCATGCCGGCAGCCTGCTGGGATTTGAAATAAGCCATTCCGAAAGTGGAAGCAAGTCCCATGACTTCACCGGTAGCCCTCATTTCCGGTCCGAGGACCGGGTCGACTTCGGGGAACATGTTGAACGGGAATACCGCTTCTTTCACACCGTAATATGTGGTCGGCGCACTGTGAAGCATCGGTTTGAGATCAGCAAGTTTGCTGCCGAGCATGAGGTAAGTTGCAATCCTGGCAAGCGGAGTGCCGGTAACCTTTGCCACGATCGGAACTGTACGGCTGGCACGCGGATTGGCTTCAATGATCCAAACTTCATCATCACAGACTGCAAACTGAACATTGAGAATACCTTTGACCCGGAAGTCATTGGCTATCGCAGCCGCATGGCGTTCAATGGTGTCCAGATGCTTGCGGGAGAGCGTCACAGGAGGAATGGAACAGGCGGAGTCTCCGGAATGGATACCGGCAAGCTCGATGTGTTCCATGACTGATGCAACGAAGGTCTCCTCACCATCACTTATGGCATCGACTTCGCACTCGATCGCAGGATCAAGGAAACGGTCGATCAGCATCGGATATTCAGGACTCACCTGAATTGCTTCAACTGCATAGTTTTTGAGAGTTGCTTCATCATATATGACAGCCATGCCGCGTCCGCCGAGAACAAATGAGGGACGCACCATGACCGGATAACCGATCTTTCTGCCGAGGGCAACTGCCTCTTCAAGACTGCGGGCGATGCCGCTTTCGGGCTGTTTGATGCCGAGGGCAAGCATGCGCTCACGGAAATACTCACGGTCTTCCGCAAGACGGATACCTTCAGGCTGGGTTCCGATGATATTGACACCGGCATCCTTGAGTTCCTGGGCAATATTGAGCGGAGTCTGACCGCCGAACTGCACAATGGCACCTTCGGGTTTCTCTTTCTCGTAAATTGTAAGCACATCTTCCACTGTAAGCGGTTCAAAATACAGCTTGTCACTGGTGTCATAGTCAGTGGAAACGGTCTCCGGATTGCAGTTGATGAGCACGGATTCGTACCCTGCCTCACGGAGAGTGAGTGCAGCATGGACACAGGTGTAATCAAATTCGATACCCTGACCGATACGGTTCGGTCCGCCGCCGAGGACCATGATCTTCCTGCGGTTGGAAACCGGGACTTCATCAGCCTTGCCGGAATAGGTGGAGTAGTAGTATTCTCCACGGTCCTCACCGCTCACCGGCACCTTGCAGAAGGTGGCAATACAGTTGAGAGCAACACGGCGGTTGCGGACCGCTTTTTCCGGAACATTGAAGAGTTTTGCAAGATATTTATCGGCAAATCCGAATTTCTTTGCCTGAATAAGCATTTCATCAGAAAGAGCCATCCAGGTGCACTGTGAGAGCTTGATCTCAAAATCAGCCAGCTGTTTGATCTCGGAAAGGAAGAATTTGGATATTTTAGTGAGAGTGAATGCCTCATCCACGCTCAACCCCTTCTTGAACGCCTCATACAGATAGAAGAAACGCTGACTTGCGGGATAAGCGGCCTTGGGTTTGAGTTCTTCAAGAGTGAGTTTTTCGATCTTCTTATCCAGTCCCGGACCGCTTCTGCCGATCTCAAGACTGCGGATGGCTTTCTGGAAAGCCTCTTTGAAGTCGGAACCGATGCTCATGACTTCGCCGACAGCTTTCATCTGGGTGCCGAGATGATCTTTGCTCTTGGGGAATTTTTCAAACGCCCAGCGGGCAAATTTTGCCACGACATAATCACCGGACGGAGTATATTTTTCCAGAGAACCGTCTCTCCAGTACGGCATTTCATCAAGGGTCACGCCGGCAGCAAGCTTGGTGGAAACACGGGCGATCGGAAATCCGGTAGCCTTACTTGCCAGCGCACTGGAACGGCTGGTACGCGGATTGATCTCAATAACAATGATACGTCCATCCTCGCGGTTGTGGGCAAACTGCACGTTGGTTCCGCCGGTAACACCGATGGCATCGACGATCCGGTAGGCGTAATCCTGCAGCTGATCCTGGACCTCTTTGGGAACAGTGAGCATGGGAGCCACACAGAAACTGTCACCGGTATGGATACCCATGGGATCGACGTTTTCAATGAAACAGACGGTGATCTTCTGACCTTTGGCATCGCGGACGACTTCAAGTTCGAGTTCCTCCCAGCCGAAGATGCATTCTTCGATCAACACCTGATTGATAAGACTTGCGGCAAGTCCCCTGCCGACCACATCCCGCAGCTCTTCGACATTATATACGATACCGCCGCCGGTACCGCCCATGGTATAGGCAGGACGCAGAACGACAGGATATCCCAGCTTTGATGCAATGGCTTCCGCCTCTGCAATAGAGTAACAGGGCTCGGATTTCGCCATGGGGACACCGATCTCCGCCATAGTTTTCTTGAACTCGATACGGTCCTCGCCGCGTTCGATGGCATCAAGATCGACACCGATGAGCTGAACGTTGTACTTCGCAAGGATACCCTCATTCTTGAGAGAGATAGCCAGATTGAGTGCGGTCTGTCCACCGAGGTTCGGCAGCAGGGCATCGGGACGCTCACGTTCGATGATCTTTTCGATACTGTCAACAGTAAGCGGTTCGATATAGGTATGATCCGCGATCTCAGGATCGGTCATGATCGTTGCCGGGTTGCTGTTGGCAAGCACGACCTCATATCCGCTTTCGCGCAGGGCTTTGCAAGCCTGGGTTCCGGAATAGTCAAATTCACAAGCCTGTCCGATGATGATCGGGCCGGAACCGATTATCAACACTTTCTTGATGTCTGTCCTTTGCGGCATAATAAAAAAACCTCCATGTATGGAAAAATATTTGTCCAAATTGACATGTAATATAACACCTCACAGCTTATTCTTCAAGCAGGTTTTGATATTTATTTCACTTTTCGGAGCAAAGTTTTCATTTTCCCCCGAAAAACGGCGATTACCTGCGGTACACAGCAAAACCTGCCGGAGGCATCACGATTTCGGTCATACCGTCACTGTAAGCAAGTTCAACGTCTTTTACGCCGTACAGCAACCGGTAAGACTCCGGATTTTCAAGTGCGAACGCGGCATTGACCGTTTTCATCCCCGGATTGACAGCGACCACGATCCCGGAATCCCCGCATTTGCGTCCGTACACGACCGGACACTCGTCAGGTTCAGCATAAAGCACCCGGAAATCCCCATCATTTCCGGCGGCAGGACACTCCCGGCGCAATGCAAAAATATTCCGGACAAAATTCAGAAGCGAATCCGGATCATTTTCCTGGGAAGCCGCATCCGGACGATCTTCCGACGGATCAAGGGGCAGATAAAACTTATCCGGGGAGGCGGATGAAAAACCGGCGGTTTCAGAAGCATTCCACTGGAACGGAGTACGGCAGGCGGAACGGTTGTATGACCCCTCATGATTTCCCAGTCCGCAGACATTATTCATGCCGATCTCATCACCGGCATAGAGAAACGGTATACCGGGAAGCAGAAACAAAAACGCGACCGCCTGCTTGACGTCCTCAAGCACACGCCCGCCGCGCAGACGTCCAATATCATGATTTCCGGAAATCAAACCAACATAACCGCGTCCGGAAATGTGCCGCAGATGATTTTGATACTGCCGGAGAAACGCAGTGGCATCCCCCTCACCTGAACGGTCAAAGAAACTGTGTCCTCCCTCAAAAGAGGAATTGCTTATCCGTTCCGGTTCTGCCCTCAGCAGTTTTGTATACCCTGACTCCCAGGCATGTGCCATGAAATCCACATGAAATCCGGCATCAACGGCATTGGAGGGATTGCACCACTCGGAAACCAGCACGGCTTCCGGATATTCTTTTTCCAGCCACGACCGGTAATCATTCCAAAGTTCCCGGATCCCGGTCGCAGCATCGCTTCCGCGAACCAGACTTGCTGCCATATCCACACGGAATCCGTCACACCCCATATCCAGCCAGAATTTCATAACATCGCGCAATGCCTCACGCACTTTCAGCACATCCGGGTGATCCATCGGCAGCTGCCACGGATACTGCGGATCGGGAGGACAGAAGCCGTAATTCAACGCCGGTTGACAATAGAAGAAATTGGTCATGAAATATCCGTCACGGTTTCCGTATCCGCGTATGAAGTTGAACCTGCCCTGCGGAGCGTTCCAGCCGTCAGTCCAGATATAATAGTTGCTGTACGGACTGTCTTTGCCCTTCTGGGATTCAATAAACCACGGATGCTGCAATGAAGTATGTCCGGCGACAAGATCAAGCAGCACATGCATACCCCGTTTGTGAGCTTCATCAAAAAGCTGCTTCAAATCATCGTTGGTCCCGTACCTGGGAGCAACTTTGCAATAATCGGCAACATCATATCCGGCATCCTGAAACGGGGAAACAAAACACGGATTGAGCCAAATCGTATCGGCATTCAGACTGCGGATATAGTCAAGTTTCCGGATAACTCCCTGCAAGTCACCGATACCATCACCGTTCGTATCCAGAAAACTCTGCGGATAAACTTCGTATATCACTGCATTTTTAAGCCATGACGGTTCCATAATACCAACTTAACCTTCTGATCGATTTCAAACTGTTCAAGACTGCGGCAATAATATAACATTACATGAAACATGTTTCAACTGCGGGAAAGCATTTTCCGGAATTTCCGGGACCGGAGGTAATTTCCGATGTCGCATAATGCCGAACCGGCACCCTACGCCGATAACAAACGTCCGATGTCCGTTAACCGCAATACAGGCAACACCGTCCGCGATCCCGGCGTTTTCTGCAAACAGCACCCCGTTTGCATTTGATGCAGAAAACCAGCCTTTTCAATTCAGCAAGCAAACCTGGAACTCCTGAAACTTGTCTCATACAGTTGTTGAAAAACTTAACTTACAATGATTTTTTTCAAAAAACAAATCCGGAACACGCTTGACAAATCCCTGATTTGCATGTACATTACACAAAATTCAAAGTTGTACATACAAGTTCCGGGGAATAACAAACATGATCACAGGAAAGTCAACTCACAGATACCAGTTTCTGAAAGAACATCTGATCACCAAAATCCGTTCAGGAGAATATTCCAATGGCTGTAAAATCGCTTCGGAGCCGTCTCTGTGCAAAGATTTTCAACTTTCCCGGAACACCGTTCGGCAAGCGTTGCAGGAACTGGAAAACGAGGGATTCCTTTACAGAATACAGGGCAAAGGAACTTTTATCCGTAATGCTGATCCGCACCGCAGCAGCAAGATAGCATTGCTTATTTACGATACAGCCTATATGACACACCCGGTCACAGCTGCACTCATCCAGGGCATTGATGCCGGATGCAGAGAGCATGGTCTGACGCTGGATATTCTTGCCGGCAGCAGGAGTTTCCATGAAGAAAAGATTTCACAGCTGACTGAACGTTATGCCGGATTCCTCATCGGTGCTTATCAGATAGATTCCATGACGATCCGCGAGCTGCGCAACTCCGTCCGTCCATGTTATTTCGTCAAAAACTATCTGCCGGAATTCAGCGACATCGCCCTGCGGATCGACTTTGAACTTGCCGGAAGCATGGCGGCGGAACATCTTATCGCCCGGGGATGCCGGGATATGGCTCTGTTGTATGCCGGAGAAAATATTTCCATCTCCGCTGATTTTGCCAAAGGAGTAAGGCAAAGCTGTCTTGAATATGGAGTCAAGCTGAAAAAAGCAAATATCATTGCTTGCGACTTTGTCAATCCTGAGTCTTCCGCAGAAAAAGCTGCTGAAAGCCTGCTCCCCGCCCTGCCGGATGGAGTCGTTTGTCTGACCGATGAACTGGCGATTGCTCTGGGAAATGAATTGAAAAAACATGCAGTTGCAATTCCGGAAAACATAAAAATCACAGGATGCAACAATTCTGTAAACTCTCTCTATGTCACTCCGGCTCTGACAACTTTAGCTCTCCCGACTTACGAGCTGGGAGTCGCGGCGGCAAAGCATCTTGCCAATGCCATTAATGGTAATGTTCCAGAACTTTTTCCGCCGTTGATGCCGCAGCTGATCGTACGGGAATCAACATCCTGCATATGTAACGAATGATAAACCAATCAATTTAAAGGAGGATTTATGAATTACAACAGACGCAGCATTTTCTTTCCCTGCGGGGAAAGAAAGCCCACGGGCTTCACACTGATCGAACTTTTGGTGGTTACTTCACAACACTGCCGTCATTTTTTCAGAGGCTTTATTTGTACGGATCAGTACGGATGTGTACGGAAACATACGGAGAGTGCCG
>JAZSGR010000148.1:0-14772 GCA_045532825.1 Victivallaceae bacterium
CCGGTGAGGTATAACAGCTCTCAAGAAACGGTTCTGTCTGCGATCGGTGGATGCAGCGTGGAGCAAGGTCTTTTTTTTGCGCCGAGTACGGTGCGGGAGTGTACCTTTGTACACGACCAAACCGGCACAGGCGCAAGGCTCGAGATTGCCCGCGATGCGCCACCGCAGTTTGAACAACTTTCACAAAAAATGGGACAATAACTATTTTTTTGTTTGCTGCGGAAGCGTTACTGCGGCATTTTTAAGATCCGTCCACAGCGTTCCCTCTCCGGCATGTATGATCCGGGTGGAAACTTTCGGGTTCAATGCATTCACCATTATCATATTGGCAAGCAAAGCACCGTCGCCGATCGCCCGGGCTTTCATCAGCTCTCCCTGCGCCTTTTCATTTTCAAGCAGGAATTTTATTTTGGCATCGGTCTCTCCCTGAAGCTGACTGATCTTCGCCAGGATCGCCGACTTTTTCAGTTGTATCTCCGCAACTTTCAATCTGGTCGCAGCATCGATATCAGCTACGTCACGGTTCTTTTCCGCATTGATCGCCGCCACCAGTTTCTGGGTCTCCTGTTCCACTTCACGGCGGCGCTGTTCGATCAATTCAGTTTCAGTATTGAGCTCGGCAAGCTTTTTTGCTGTATTCTGCATCGCTACATTGGTGAGGTTCTGCTCCTGCGCAAGACTCACCGCCTGGATCGGTATGAGGATGTCGCGCGGTATTTCCACATTGCGGATGATCGCATTGTGGACCACGATATGTTTGCTCTCAAGCGTTTTCATCAATTCATTGCGCAGATCCAGCTGGAATTTCTCCCTGCCGTCACCCATAATAAAATCCTGCGCCCGGTAGCTTGAACCTTTCAGTCGTGAAACCGAAAGCACCTGCGGCAGAATGATCTTTTCCACCACCTGCGGCAGATCGCCGTAAAGCATGTATATGAGCGAAATTTTTTCCGGAAGCAGCTCGAATTCGACCGTCATATCCAGCAGGACTTTGAATCCGTCACGCGACGGGAATTCCACCGCGCGGCTCAAACCGAATATCTGACTCGGAGCATCATACGCTTTGGCGGCGGCAGGAATTGCAGCATCTTCCATTACTGCAGCTCTGCGCTTGCCGGCACTGCGGACCATTCGCTTATTGCGGAACGGAACCTTTGCCACTGCCGGTCTTGCGGTCTGACGGCGCAGTTCGGTTTGAAATTTGAGCGTGTTTGCCGCCATGGTCTGCAGCGTGCTGTTGGCGGAGGCAAGCTGACTGCGGCCGGATACCACACTGCCGCCGCGCGCATTGCCGGACATCGTCACCTGATTCATGCCGATCTCAATGACGTTGATCTGATAGGCATAGTGATTGATATAGTAAAGTCCCGGCTGGAGAATATCTTTCATCACCCCTTTTTCTCCGGCTGAAGCGAATTTGCCGGGGGCGGGTTCTTTTCCGGTCTGACCGGTGACGATCCCGGCGTAGCCCGGGGGGATGTTGATCGCATCAACGATCTCGACTTTGTATCCTTCGGGATTAAGACGGTAAACTCCCGGTCCCAGCACATCACGCCGGACTCCTTTGCTGGAGTCATCAACGGCAATGATTTCTCCTGCAGGCAGTTCTCTGCCCACTTTTGAGGTCACTATTCCCACTTTGCCCAGCGGGATCTCGATGTTTTTGGCAAGCTTTACATCGTAAAGCACCGGATCAAAAAAGTATCTGCCTTCAGAAAGCACTTCGCGCCAGATGCCCTTTTCTCCCTTTTCGACCAGTATGGTTCCCGGAGCCGGCTGTCTGCCGGTCTTGGCGGTGACTACCGCCATCATGCCCGCCGGAACATATACCCGGCAGAAGAACCACATGTAGACTCCGTAAATGAGAGCCGCCGCAAGTACCGTTCCAGCCGCACCAACAAGCAGACGGATCTTCATATCAGGGGATTTTGCTGTTTTTGCCATGATTATTTACCTCCTTTTGCGGGAGCAGCCTCCGGCAGTCCGAAGGTTCCTTTACCGGAACCGTTCCAGATGATGGAACTTATTCCCGGCATGATCTTTTCATAAAGTTTCGCCTGAACGTATGCTCTGCCGCCGCCGAATGCTTCCACCTGTCTGGCAAGCACTTCCGCTTCGGCGCGGTTGCGTTCTGCGATTACACGTCTTTCGGCTTCTGCGGCATTGAGTTTTGCCTGTGCTTCTGCTTTGGCGGTACTGTAATTGACTTCAGCCACCCGCAGTTCAGTTTCGGCTGCGACCACGGCTTCGACTTTACGCTGATCAGCGGCAATGGAGGCGGTGATCTTTCCGGTATTGGCGGCGACTTTTTTGAGATTCTGTTCCGCCAGCATCTTCTGTCTGGCAAGTTCAGCTTCGGAGCGGGCGCGTTCGATCTCTCTTGAGTATTTGCGTGCCTCCTGTGCGGCAAGTTCGCGGTTGCGGATGATCGCTGCGATCTCCTGCGGTACGATGATGTCACGGATGAGTACGGAGTTGACTATGATGCCCCATTTGCTGCAGTTGTTCCGCAGATATTTGTCAAGTTCCTCCTGAAAAAGACGGCGGCTTTCACCGATAATGAATTCGGTTGCCTGTTTTTTGCTGCCTTCGATGCGGGCAAATCCGTGGACCGAGGGCAGGATGATTTTTTTCAGGATGTCCTGCATGTTGCCGACCACCTGGGTGAGGCGCGGTGCAAGTTTTTCGTCGATATTGAATTCGACTGTTCCTTCAAGAGAGACGGTAAAGCCGTCAACGGTGAGGAACGTGATCGCATCCTCGCCGGAAAACTCATGCCTCTGGCTCTGGGTGTTGACCACGGTCACGCTGTAAATGAACGGATTGACCCGGTGGGTGCCCTCTTTCAGCACTTCGGAGACCACTCCCTTTCTGCCGGGAGCCACCAGAAATCCGCCGTTGTTGCTGATGTCGTTTGGAGTACCGGAAAACAGATCTTTGCCGGTAAGGTTGGTGACTACTCCCACATTTCCCGGTTTGATCTTGACGTCATCGAAAAGTTTGACTTCATAAGCATAGGGATTGATACGGTGTCTGCCGGTTCCGAGAACTTCGCGAACCACTCCGCGGCTGCCGGGACCTCCGGCGATGATACTGCCGGAACCGCTGTTTTTACCGTATTTGCGGACCAGTACGGCAAATTTGCCCGCCGGAACTTCGGTGACCGGATGGATCTCCCAGTCCCAGATGTAGGGATTGCGGAAATATCTGCCTTCTCCGAGGACTTCAAGCTGTATGCCTTTTTCTCCCGGACCGGTTGCGATGATGCCGCCGTTTGTCAGCGGTTTGCCGGTCTTGCGGATGAGTACCGCTATTTTTCCGTTGCCCGGTTCGATGCGGCAGCCGTACCAGACGAACAGGAAACTTAATGCGGCAATTATGATGACCGTATAAAATATTGCGATGTTTTTCATAATGTCAAAACCTCCTTTGTGAAAAAATAGCATAACAACAGTATAAATTCAAGCTGTTTTGCTTCTGCGTCATTGTAATATTTACGGCACGACTGTATATTATACGGTATATCATCCCAATATAAGGAATTTTATCCATGGAAAGAGTCAGGACCATCGAGTACCGTTGTTCTTATGATAATTCACTCCAGAAAGCCAAAAGTTTCATTGCCTCCGGCGCAGAAGCCCGTCCGCTGCTGGTCGCACTGCATACCTGGAGCTACACCTTTGAACAGGAGTGTGCCGCGTATGCCCGGTATTGCACAGAGAACAACTGGAACTTTATTTTTCCTGATTTCCGCGGTCCGAACTGGCTGCCGCTTGCATGCGGTTCAGAAGCGGTGGTTGCTGATATTGTCGATGCCGTAAGCTATATGAAAAGCGTTTTTCCGGTTGATAACGACCGGGTTTACCTTATGGGTGGATCAGGCGGAGGACATGCTTCTCTGCTGCTTGCTGCAAGGTATCCGGAACTATGGACCGCAGTATCCGCCTGGTGTCCGATCTACGATGTCGCAGCATGGCACAAAGAGTGCAGAGACTCCGGCAGAAGTTACGCCGATCATATCGAGTCAGCCTGCGGCGGAGATCCTTCCGCTGATGAGAAAATTTATGCCGAGGCATACAAACGCTCTTCCAAAGCATATATCGGAGGAGCTTCCCGGGTATTGCTGGATATCAGTACCGGTATCCATGACGGACACACCGGCAGCGTTCCGGTAAGTCACACGCTCAATGCTTTCAACGCTCTGGCAAAACCGGAGGACCGTATTCCGGAGGAAGATATCGCCTTCATCACCCGGGAACAGCAGATACCGGAAAAATACGGTGTCCCGGAAAAGGATCTCTCGTTCGGGGAAAAAGAGGTTCTGCTGCGCCGCCAGTCAAATCTTGCACGCGTGACCATTTTTGAGGGCGGACACAATATCCTGACCGGTCCCGGACTTGCCTGGCTGGCAAAACAGAACCGCAGAAAAGCTCCGGATTGGAGTTCTGGCGATGCCGGTGAGTGCGGAGGTCAGGAACTGGGAAAATAAAAAAATATCGTGAAAAAGAGATCCGGTCATGCTGCGGCTGCCGCAGCTTGCGGTCTCTGCGATGTTCATATTGAGTGACGTTTTTTCTCATCCGGAATGGAAAAAAGTTTTTGCCCGAAATCAGCAACTTGCAAAACATGTGGGGTGAGTTACTTATGACAAGCGAATCCTGGAAGAGTTCTGTCAGAAACATGTCTTATACTACCCGCAGTTCATTTCTTGAACGGGTTAAACTCGGTGATGAAAAGGCATGGTTTGAATTCTACAAAAAATACGTCGGCATGATACGGTACGTCGGAACTGTGCGCGGATTGTCACCATCGGAGTGTGACGATCTTATGGTTGAAGTCATGGTCATCTTCTGGAAAAAAATGAACAGCTTCGTTTATGACAGAAGCAAGGGGAAATTCCGCAGTTATCTCGGCCAGATCGCCGACTTTGCCTCGTTGAAGATCCTGCGGAAGAAGCGTCAGAACAACAATGTCTGTAACTGTATAGCTGCGGATTATCCGGAATATGTGGACCGCAATGTTATGGATGAATGGCATGATTTTCTTATCAATAAGGCGATGGAAGAATTGAAAAATGTCGTAGATACTGAAACTTATCAGGTCTTTTACATGTCTTTTTTTCAAAAACGTTCCATTGAAGAAATTTCTGCGATCACCCGTAAAACTCCAAATAATATTTATGTCATAAGATCCAGGTGCATCAAAAAGTTGAAAAATTTCATCGCCTGTTACCGGCTGATGGATGAAGATATGCTGCTGCGCCATTCAAAGAGGAACATTTGAGAATATTGACTGTCGTATAAAACGCCATCATGCAGGGTCAGGAAATTCCGGTTGAGACTTGGGATCGGCATGTTTTTATCTTTTACCGGTATTTCCGTGATTTCTTTGCCTGAAAGCCAGAGCCATTTGTTGAACTTTGCATATCCGCCAAGCAGGATTTTGCTGTTCCTGAATTTTTTCAGTTTGTCTGTAACAGCCTGTTTGACTTCCGGAGTGTCGAGACAGGCAAGTCTTCCGCCGAGCAGTTCGCAGAAACGGCTGGCTGCATACCACAGCATAGAGGAGTCGATCAGCATGAAATTTCTGTCACCGACGGAAAAACGCAGCAGTTCCATTGGTAATTTTTTTCCGGAATCCAATTGTTTGTTGCGGTGCGGATAAGTTTTTTCATCCCATTCACAAAGGAAAATACCGGAATAGTAATTGTTCTCCGCTTTCCAGCGTTTATTGTGCAGGGTAAGGTAATCTCCTGCAGACGGTCTGCTGCTTTTGAACCATTTGCCGAAAGTAATCTCTTTTTTACTGTGGATCCACTGCCATTTGCCGTTGATTTTTTTCCCGCCGATAAAACATCCCCAGCTGCCGGCTGCGAGCGGCATGTTTTTTATAAAAAAATCAAGATGCTGCTGATCTTCAAATTCGGCGAGACGTCCGCCGAGCAGACGGCAGAGAGCTTCGGCATCTTTCCAGTTGAAACTGCCGAGATTTGCTCCGATAAGTTCATACACCTTCCCGCGGGTACGGAGCTGTACCGGACCGTATACGAAGAATTGCCTGTCAAAATAATCCATATCCCCCGGAGCTATGACGATCCTGAAACCAATGTCGTATGGGATGAATTGGTATTTCAGGTAAGGGACCCGGGCGTAACATTTTTTTTCTGTTGACAGGTAAGAACCTCCGCGTACCATGACTGCATTATGCATTGCCGGTTTTTCAAGCGGCAGAACGATTTCAGATACGTTACCGTAAATATCAAATATACCCAGTTTGTTCGGCTGTCTGGAACCGGACGGCATCGACCGGCGGTTGGAGTTGTTTTTAAATACGGCACGCTGTTCAAACGGTGTGGTATCTTTGCCCAGCCAGGCATTCCCGGCGGCATACTCCCATTCTGCTTCAGTCGGCGGACGTACGATATATCCCGGAGGAAGTACCCCTTTGTTACGCATGGAAGAGGTTACTGCCAGACAGTAATACAGAATATCATTCCAAGCGATCCGTTCCGCAGGTGTGTTGGAATGCGGGGAGTATTGCGGTGCTATACCCATCATTTGGGTGAAATGTTTGTGCGGAACTTCATGTTTTCCGATCCAGAAGTGATAGGGAATAACTGCAGTTTTACCGCTGTGCTGCATTCTGACGGCTCCAGGTGGAACAAAGATCATGGGGTGGGAATAATCATTGAAACTGTTCCATTCTTTAGAACAGGTCGGTCCAGTCCAGCCGGTGTAGAGGTGCGATTCAAAATGAGCTAGTCTTTTTGAATATCCAGCTTTTACTGACGGAGCAAGGTATGCTGCAAGCGGAGTGCTTAAATATCCTCTGGCTTTGCCGGAAATTATCAAGTCGTTTTGGAAATCTCCGTTTTTTTCCGGAATGACCGGCAGATTTTTTTGTGCGGTCGATGACAGGAGTCCATTCAGGCGTTCAAGCGTCTGAACAGCATTCTGCCATTTGCCGTCAAGTTTATTTTTTTTCAGTTCGCTGACCAGAGAGCGGTATATCTCAAGTTTTTGAGGAAAATATACTTCAATCTGAAGATCAAGCAACTCTGCTCTGGCGCAGTTGACAAGTTCGAACAACTGGATTTTTTCTTTGTATCCGTTGAGCTTTTTGCGATGCATTTCCTGCTGGAACAGCCAATATGAAAACACACACACAACAAGCAGCAGCAGTAAAAAAGTTAAGCACAGATATCTCCGGAATTTTTCCCGGTTGAGAATTCTCCAATCCCGGAAATCACTCATTGTTTTTTCTATTCCGGAAGGCTGCTTTATGTTTTCCGGCAGCCCATTGAGAAATTCTTCGGCTGATTTGAACCGTTTTGCCGGATTACGGTTGCACATTCTGGACAGAGCCGGAAAAATCTGACGGCAGATTTCCAGTCTCATCCTTTCAGGCAGAGCCGGATAATCTTTAGGCGGATTTCCGGTTACCATACAGTAGAACACTTTGCCGATGGCGTACAGGTCAGCTGCTTTATCCGGGGTCGAATCACCGCTTATCATTTCCGGTGGTATGAATCCGGGGGATCCGGCAAAAGAGGCAAATTCTCCTGCTTCTACCACCAGTCCGGGATCGCTGAGCTTGGCTTTGCCGTTGACAAAAATGATATTATCAGGTTTTATATCCCGGTGTATCAGATTGGCTTCATGTAAGACATTTATCCCGGAGAGCAGTTCACGGGTGATAGCCACTGCCTCTTCTGCACTGAAGCATTTGCCCTGGCGCAGCAGATTTCCGAGTGTTGCCGGATAATACTCGCCGCCTTTATTCAGATCATCCGCTGCCTCCATGATGTAATAAAACCCCTCATCCAGCTCTCCGATATGAGAGACGTACAGCAGATTTGCGTGGGTACCGGAAACCTGCATATAGTGCCGTAAACCGTTGAGTTCGCGTTCAGAATATCCGGTCATTCCAACTACTTTGATAATGATTTTCTGACCGATGGGATTTTCTGCAAGATAAGTGATGCCGAAAGATCCTTTACCGCACCGGGAAAGGATCCTGCATCCTGAAAATAATTCACCGTTTTTAAGAAGAATACCCATTCACTGCTGAAAAAATTTTTAGTTGTTGGGGCAATTTCAAAAATCCCAAAGGGCATTTGCTTTGATTTTTTTGAATGATTTTTGTCATAGCCTCTAAAGTATCATCATTGCTGAAAATATCAAGCGATCATATACTGAATTATGAAAAAAATCAGAATAAGAATACACCGGACTATCTGGTACTGCTCAACTGTTTTACCTCATCCGGACTCAATGCCCGGTCATATACAGCAACATTGCGGATACTGCCTTTAAAACAATGATTGGTATCATTGAGTCTGGCTCCGATCATCAGAACAGACGCCGGTGTCTTCAACACAGTTTGATGAACATTGGCAGCTTTGCCATTCAGATAACAGATACGTTCACTGCCGTCATACGTAATGGCAAAATGATTCCAACGGTTGTTCTGAATGTTTTCAGCAAGAACTGAAGCCGGTTCACCCCATGCACAGTGAAGTGCTCTGCTGCGGTTGGTTTCTATATCAAAATACTCTCCGAAGGCTTTTCTGCCGTAGGAAAGAATGGCATTACCGCTATCATGTCTGTTGTATCCTGAACAGTAAAACCACAGACTGACCGTTCGAGGAGAATCTCCGGTTATTGCTTGCCATTTGAACGCAACAGCCTGTCTGGGATCACCGGGAAATTTGATTGCTTTTACACCGTCAGTCATGCTGAAAACCGGTTTGAGTTTGCTTTTTACAGCGATACCGCCTCTGGCGTGGAGATTTTTCTGCAGTGCAGCAAAGAAAACCGGTTTACCGATTTGAAATTCAACTTTTCCGTTGCCGGGTTTACTGTATGACTGCATGGCGGCTGCAGAGATATTACCGGTTGCACCTGCCTTGCGCACTTTCTGTTTTCTGCGTTTTTCCGCATTCATGCGGGCAAGTTTTTTCTCCCGGATCACATTTTTTTCTTCTTCATTGTAATGAGCGGATGATATATCCCTGAATCCATTTTTTCCGGATTTAAGGAAAACCGGCAGATTTTTTGTTTTTAATGCGCTGTGAAAGATTATATTTCCATGATCTGAAATACCGGCAATGAGCCATTTTCCGGTCGGAATATCGCAGAATACACTGTTGTTGCTGTAAAAAAACTCATCAGCATCAATTATCAGTCTGCTGCCTTCTGCCGCAACTTCTGCAGACAGTTGAGGCAGAAGTTTTTCTGCTTCAGCATTTTCTTTTTTCAGCCGGAGCCATTCCGAAACATCGACGGAATTATTCAATGAACCTGTGCGATAAAGTTTTATCATTGAATCGGCAAAATTGCGGAATGCAGTTATTTTCAGCTTGTTCTGCTGCAATTTTCGTAATTTTGCTTCAAAACCGGTATCATGCCGGAACAGGAAATATCTGGATAAAGATGAATTTTTCTCTTTGATGATGTAAATATTCCCGGAGTGATTTTGCGTTAACGCCTGTTGATATTTTTCCAGCATTTCATGTTCCCGGCGTTTCTGCTCCAGCCGGAGTTTTTCCTGTCTGAGCTTTTCCGCACGTTTTCTTGCTTCCTGCTCCAGCCGGAGTTTCTCCCTGCTGATTTCTTCTTCCGCTTCACGGATAAGATTCCGGGCGTGTGATTTTTTGTTCTGACTTGAGGTATCAGCGATAACTTTATTCAAAAAAGCAATTCTTTCCTGCGGCTGAAATTTTTGTGCTTCAGAAGCAAGCTTCTGTGCTTCAAGTTTGTTTTTTTCCGGAATAAAGGAGCTTGTATACCAGTCATAGATACCGAAAGCGATAATTATGAGGATCAATCCGGCGATTATGGTTCCGGCCATGAGCATATATTTTTTGATTTTTTGCCGGAATGTCATGTTTTCTGTATGGTTTTCCGGCAGATCCGGCGTGGTATCTGAAAAAAGTCCGGGATATATCTTTATCACTTGAGCTTTTTTGTCAGAGACATTATTTGAAGTATCGTTATCCATTGTTGTTTTCCTGAAAAATGTATTTTACTTAATATGCTTCTGAAATATTCCAGTAACTGCCGCTTCTGCCCGGAATATATTCAAAATACCAGAAGTAGTGTATATATTCATGTCCGGATAAAACGCTTTCGCTGGCAACAAAAATAACAGATCCGGATAAATTTGAAAGTGAACAGATGTTGGAATCAACAGAATAGTCAATGACTCCGTTTTCTCTTAATTGTCTGAGCAATTTATTCCCTTCATTCAGATATTTCCGGGCTGAATTATGATAGCTTGTAGCTGCTTGCATACTGGAGGCTGCCGCCTGAAGAAAGTAACTGCCTTTTCTGTGATAATCGTCAGATTGTCTGCGGTACTGTTTAAACAGTGACCAATCTTTATGATATTTCCGGTATGCATCCCAAATTTCGCAGACACGTTGTTTTTCGGAAACCGGAACCAGCAGCAGTGACCAGTCATTATTCCAGTTGATATGTTTTTTTATTACAAATTCACCATTGCTTCCTGAAAAAACACGAATCTGTTTGAGATGGGCGATTCTGGCTGCACGTTCAGCTTTCTGCCGGATGCTTTTTTCTAATTCTTCTATTTTCTGCAAAGCCATACGTTTATTGACCGCGTGTTCATAACTCCAGAGAGCCTGTCGCAAGCTTTCAAGTGCTGCCTGTTGAGATTGCTGTTCTGCGGTTTTCATTACCTGTTCAAGTTTTCCGGAATCCTGAACGATTTTTTCAGCCAATTTACTGTCAACATTTCTCACATGCTGAAAAATACGTTTCAATCCGTTTTCTGCATCCGGGTTGTTTTTGATGTAATTCTGCAAACGATCCGTCAGACGGACTTTTTCGGCATCAAGCTGCTGCTGTTTTTTCTGTATCAGTTGTTCCACCCTGTCCTGATAGGAACTTTGCTGTTCCCGCAAAGGATAGTGCGGATATCGGATCAAAATACTTTTCAAATCCTGAATTGCTTTTTCAAGGTCCTGCAGTTCTGCTGCTGTGTTGATCTCCTGTTCAATTATTTCAGCCTGATTTTTGAGCTGTTCCCTTTTAAGCTCAATGGCACGTGAAAGTTTTTCCTTTAACTCAGGATTGGAAATACCGGGAAGCACCCGGTTCATTTTCTCTATCAGTTCCAACAGGTCAGTTCCGGAATTTTCAGTTGCAAGCAGCTTTACTGCGTCAGCTTCGTGCTGTTTGACTTTCAGCAACGAGTTGATTTTATCGGTCAGTTCGTGTCCGGGATGCTGCTGTTTTATTTTTTCAAGAAGAGTGATCGCCGCAGCCGGATCTTCTGTTTGCTGAGCCTGTGTTATTTTTTGCATTATCACTGTTCCGGTGCTTTTTTCATGCAGAAGTTTCTGACGTTCAATTTCCGCTTCGTACTGCTGCAGGATGTCGTTTGGAAGCTCTTCATGTTTCAACCATGTTCCTCCGCCGGAATAAAGTATTTGCACACGGTTCCAGGTAACTCTGGTGATTTTGTAATTTCTGAATATTTTCCCGGAAACCGTACGCAAGTTTTCTGCCGCCAGTTCTGCCGGCAGCAGCAATGCCGATAAGAAAAGCAACCGGATGAATACTGTTACTGCTTTCACAATGATGCCTCAAATGTTTGTTTATTGAAAAATACCTTTTTGCAAGTTCACCTATATATTTCCGTTGAAATGCAGTGATCTTACATAGAATATGATTTTTTTGTGTTTTTTTACTGCTGCCGGGCAAATACCTTTATTGTTGTCTTACCGGGACACAAAAAAGCACCATCCGTGAGAGATGGTGCGGTAAATTCAGATGGAGATATTTTTCAGTTGAGGACTTCGAGGGCAAGTTTCACATTGCCGAACGGTGCGCTTATCTGTACACCGGCGACCCGGGAACGTATGGCGGCAAGAGACTCACGGGCGATGGCGATGCCTTCTGCTTTCTGGACGTCACGGTCAGGTGCGGCTGCCATGCGTTCCATGATCCGGTCAGGAACTGTCACTCCCGGAACCTCATCGTGCATGAACTGGGCATTGCGGTAGCTGGTGAACGGCCATACTCCGGCGATCACCGGAAGTCCGGTGTCGGCAACGGCATCCAGAAAACGGAACAATACTTCCGGATCAAATACCGGCTGGGTGATAACAAAATCCGCTCCGGCTTCAACTTTGCGGCGCAGACGTTCACACTCCCTTGAAAAATCCACCGCATTGGGATCGGCTCCGACTCCGATGACCGCACTGGTCTGCGCGTTCAGCGGCTGACCGCCGAGATCGAAGCCGAGGTTCATGTTGTTCTGCATGCGGGCAAGGCCGACGGAATCGATATCAAACACCCCGGTACTGGCGGGATAATCTCCGAGTTTCGGCGGATCTCCGGTGATGAAAAGCAGATTGCGGATACCGGCTCCGGCATACCCCAGCAGTTCTGCCTGAAGTCCGATCAGACTTTTATCGCGGCAGCAGCAGTGGGGGATCGTGGCGATACCGGCTTCGCGTTCTATGGCGATCGCGGTCACCAGCGGAGTTATTCTGGCACTGGCACGCGGACCGTCGGGCAGATTGACCGCATCGATACCGGCGTCGGCGCAGAGCTTTGCGCCTTCGATCGTTTTGGCAAGATCAAACCCGCGCGGCGGAGTTATCTCTATGGTGGTTATGAATTTTCCGGAAGCAAGTTTTGCTCCGAAATCAGAGCGTTCTGCAAGCGGGATGACCGCTTTTTCTGCATTTTCAGCCGCAGAAATAACGATTTGGCTGCGTTCAGCTTTTGCCAGAGGCTTCACCGAACGCACCAGTTCTTCGATATGCGCCGGAGTGATGCCGCAGCATCCGCCGATAGCGGCGGCACCGAGCTGGACATAGCGTCTGGCATAGGTGCTGAAATATTCGCCGCTGGTCATGTAAAGCATCCTGCCATCCACACTGCGTGGAACTCCGGCATTGGGCTGGACTATGATCGGCAGATTTATTTTTGGAGCCAGCAGTTCAAGTTCGGCAAGCGTGGCTTCCGGACCGTTTCCGCAGTTGAGTCCGATAGCGGTCGGCGGATGATTTCCGGAAATGGCTTCATCCAGAAGCGGCATGTGTTCATCCAGTGCTCCGTCGCAGCCGTTGGCGGAGGCGTGAATATCTGCGGAAAAGCTCAAAACGTAAGGTTTTGGCGCAAAATCTTTTATTGCTTCCAGTACCGCTTCAAGATCGAGTTTTGATTTGATCGACTCAAACAGAATGAAATCCGCCTCTGTCAGGAAAGAGATCTGTTCCCGGATAAGTTCGGTTCTGGTTCTGGTATCTCCCGGTGATTCCGGTTCGCCGACCGGACCTATGGAGCCTGCCACCAGTGCTTTATCTCCTGCGGCTTCGCGGGCGATGGCAACGCCTGCGCGGTTGATCTCCGCCGTCTGATCGGCGATGCCGAACTTGCCGAGTCTGCGCGCATTTGCATTGAAGGTATTGGTGGTCAGGACTTCCGCTCCGGAAGCAAGGTATTGTTTATGGATGTCAAGAATGACCTCTTTGCGAACCAGATTCAACTGTTCATAAGAGGCATTGACAAAAAAGTTGCGCCGGTAGATCTCTGTTCCGACAGCTCCGTCAAAGATGACCAGTCCGGCTTTCAGGCGTTCCTGCAATAAATTTCTCATAGCTGCACAATCCGGGATAATTCCTTATTCATTCCGGTAAATAATATACACAGACGATCGGGAATTGCAATCATCAAACCTTATAAAAAATCAAAAAATTTGCAAAAAGTCACTTGAACGAAATGGGTTGATGCGCTACATTATAGAATAAAGCGGATCCATAGCTCAGTCGGTTAGAGCAGGTGACTCATAATCTCCGGGTCGGCGGTTCAAGTCCGTCTGGATCCACCAGAATTTCCAAGCCGTCAGCAATGACGGCTTTTTTTGTATGCGCGGCATGCGCATTGACTCGCCGGTGGAAGTCCGGTACAGACCTTGTCAGTAGGAACTGTTAGCGAAAGCCAAGGGTGTCCATCGTGAGGTGGAATCTGAAAGAAGGTAATAGCAAAATCCCGGTCTGACGAACAGAAACCGCATATAAGGCATATGCAAGGTGGATGAGCTTGCAAAACAAAGCGAAGTCCGATACTGACCGAACCTTGTGGTGTAAATGCGGCAGATATATGGGAGGAAAGTCAATGCACTTATCCGCGGAGGTCTCAACGGTACGGATTGAAAAAAAAATCCAACCCGTGCAGTGATGCGCGACTGAGCGTTGAGAAGTCAGCAGAGGTCATAGTACCGCAGAAGCGGGAAGGACCGAACAGTAACAGTTCTTTCTTGAAGTGAAAGGCAAAGTATGTGCAGAGAGCAGAAAATCACGCAAATGAGCTGCCCGGGGAAGGATAGGGTGGAACCTGAAAGTACCCCGGGAGTGCCGAGCATACCTTTGCGGGCAACTGACAGGAAAGACGGTGCAGATCTGTTTGAACGTATCCTTGAAAGAAATAACCTCAATCGTGCGTACAAACAAGTCAAAAGAAACGGCGGAGCTCCCGGGATAGATGGCATGACCATTGATAAGTTGTTGGAGTATCTGCACGAACACAAAGAAAGTTTCCTTGAAAGTCTCCGTAACGGGACGTATCGCCCCCTACCGGTAAAGCGGGTTGAAATCCCGAAGCCGGATGGCGGCGTGCGGTTGCTTGGTGTACCGGCAATGATAGACCGTATGATACAACAGGCAATATCGCAGGTAATAATGCCGATATTCGAGAAGGAATTTTCAGAAAACAGTTACGGCTTCCGCCCCGGCAG
>JAZSGR010000042.1:0-5513 GCA_045532825.1 Victivallaceae bacterium
TCAGGCTCCGGATCGACCGGGAAATATGCCGCTTCTTTACCATCAAACTCATCATCTTTATCCGGGAAATAGAGCATTGCTCCGGTGAAAGTGTGCCTTCCGGCAAAACAGACTTTGGTACTGGTATTTTTTTCCAGTTTACGCTTCAATTTGCCCACATAATAGTGGTATCCGATCGAACGCATGAATTTTTTGATACCCATCAGAGAGAATTGTTCAAAATTAGGATCATTTGCCGGATCAAAAGCTTCCAAAATTCTCCAGAAGCCGTAACACCCGGCAAAAATATGCTCATCCTGCGGATAATGCTGCATCGGTTCTTTCTGAACCATTTTTACGATTTCCGGAAACTTCGCCTGAAACATCTGCAAAGTAAGTTTTTCTTTTTCTGCCGGATCAGAACTTTTCCGGAAAAGTTCCAGCGTTTCCAGAATGTTTATGGAAACGGCTTCCGGAAAAATCTGTTTCCCCTGCCATTGATCGATCCATTCGTTGATGGTGTCCTGCGGAAAAATCACCGGCTGGATCATCTTATCCAAGAGTGCATCAATATTCATTTTGTCTCCTTTCATTTGGGTAAAAAAAGTTGCACTATATGAATATGTATCATCCCGCGATTTTTTAGCAAAAAAACGGCATTTTTTAGGGGGTGGAAACACACAATTTTTTCAAAGTTTCACATTGTGATATTTCAAGAGGCAAATCACACGATTTTTCAAAGAGAATAAAATGGGGGATCAGTTGAGAATTTGCCCTCCGGCAAATTCTTGCAGCTACTCTTATGCGAGTAAAATCCCGGTGCAGTACCATTGTTGATACTACGCCGGGATTATTTTTTTTACTGTACTGCCAATAATTTCATATTTTCTTGATTGAGCACTCCCAACGAGGAGAGCGAGACATAAAAAGTGGCTCTCAGCCACCCATGCCGAGTAATTTGCGTTGCTCCTGCCAGTTGTCTGGAAATCCATACACCACCTTTGTCAGCGTCATTTCCGGAGGCGTTTTTCCCTGCATAACGGCAACTATTATTCTAGAGTCAAGCGGCAACTTTTCCCTACGGAATCCTCTTCACAAATTCATAGACTTTGCCATTCAGACGGCTCATAATATTGGTAAATTACCATTCGAGCAGTTGCCTTGCACGCTTCTGTATAAATTGCTGGTTCATCGACGGTTTGTGACAGAAATATGAAAAAAAACAGAGAAAAAGATCTGTCATAAAACATCAATGAGGCTCTCCCCGAAGAATCATTGCGTATTGCATACGGACAAATCTCCTGAGTATCCAGTTGTCCGTAATCGTCTGTAAAGGTCCGTAAAGGTCCGTAAATTTTCAGTCACAAACCGGCGATGAGGCGATATAACGCTGCTCAGGATGTTCAATACTGCGTAAAATACAGGTGTAAAACATTGTCAGTGGCTTCTGTTAAACGGTTGTCGCAATTCGCAGCCGCACAGCCCTCCGCCGCTCTGCGAGCTATGGAGGGCATCCTTCGCACGCTCCGTTTCACTCCGCTTATTTTTGCAAGCAAAAAAAATCTACGGATAGCAAACCTTGCGGCTTGCCATCCGCAGCTTTAGCGAAGGATGGTGGGCGTAATAGAACTCGAATCTATGACCTCCACGATGTCAACGTGGCGCTCTAACCAACTGAGCTATACGCCCTTGTTATTATGTTGTATAATATATAACTTTCAGCAGAAAAATCAAGCCGGTTTTTGGAAAAAAATGCGTTTTTTTCGCTTTTTTTAAGTTTTTTCAATATTTTCCGGATTTTGACAGCAAAAATTTCAGAAATGTCAGATCTTTTTGGGTCGTGAGTTTCAAGTTCGGTTCCGGATTGTCGACCGTTTTTACCGGAATACCGCACGCTCTGGCAGCGGTCGAGTCGTCAGTCATGCTGATATTTCCAAGTTTTCTGTATGCTTCGCAGATCGCAGGGTAGGGAAAGACCTGCGGAGTCTGGATGCGCCACAGATTTTCCCTCGGAACATTTTCGGTTATTTCAAGATCTTCTCCGGTACGGCAAACCGAATCGATCATTTTTTCTGCAGCGATCGCTCCGCAGTTTCCGTTCCTTGCAGTTTCCACCAGTTCTTTTAACAGATGCGCTCCGGCAAGCGGACGCGCCGCATCGTGGATGGCAACGATACCGGTAGTTTCCGGAAGGGCTTTCAGACCGTTTTTTACCGATTCTGTCCGGCATGATCCGCCGGGGACCAGTACGACACCGGAGGAGGGGAGGTGAGAATCCACTGCTTTCTGAAAAAGCTCTTTTTCATGAAGCGGAACGACCAGTACCATCTTTCCGGGCAAGACCAGCGGAAGAAAGTTTTCCAGACTGTGGATGAATACCGGTTTGCCGCCGAGATCCTGCAGCAGTTTGTTGCCTGCTCCGAAACGGCTGGAACTGCCGCCGGCAACGATGATTATTCCGAGATCTGAAATGATGTCCATTTATAAGTTTCCTCCTGAACGCAAAAGTCTTTCCGCCTCCGCATCACCCAGTTCAGCAGCTCTCTGCAATAAACTGGTACCGGCTGACCGGTTCTGTTTTATCCCGTATCCGGTGAGCATGGCGATCGCAAGGTGGCGCATTGCCTCCGGGTGATCCAGTTCTGCAGCCTTGCGGAACCAGTAGAGCGCACCTGCGGGATCTTTGGGGACTCCGATTCCGTCGCGGCAGCACTCGCCCAGACGCAGCAGACTTTCCGGCTCGGAATATTCCGAACCGCGCATATAATATTCAAATGCCTTGTCGGCAGATGGTTCAACTCCGTAACCGAAACGGTAGCAGTCGCCGGTCATGGCAAATGCCGGAGGATAATTCATGCCGGCGGCTTTCTTGTACAGTTGAAATGATTTTGCAAGATCCTGCGGCAGAAAAAGTCCGCTTTTGAAATGTCTGGCAAGTTCGCACAGGGCATGCGGTGAACCGGCATCTGCCGCCTGACGGTAAAGTTCAAGAGCTTTGGCGGTGTCACGTTTTACGCCGTGACCGTATTCCAGCAGCAGTGCGTAACGCACCATGCTTTCCGGATGTTTCTTTTCTGCGGCACTTTTGAGCAATTCTGCCGCTCTTTGTGAATTACGCGCACCGCCGGTGCCATTCTGAAGCACGTTGGCAAGAAGCAGCTGCATATCCGGATCAGGAGAGGGGAGCCGGTTGGCTTTTTCCAGAATGGAACGCAGTTCGGCTGCGTTTTTTGCCAGATTTTTACGGTCTTTGAGCAGCAGTTTTGCAAGAGACTGCCATGCGGCAGGAACATCCGGCATTGAACGCAGTATCTCAAGTGCCTGTTCCGGCTGAGGCGCAATTCCCGGCAGCTTGAATTTACCGTCAGCTTCATCCGGAATTCCATTGTAAATAAGTTCTGCAAGACGGATCTTTGCCGGAATGATGTTTTGTTCAGCAGCTTTTTTATACCATTCAGCGGCTCGTATCCTGCTTTGGTTGCATCCCCAGCCGAATTCAAAACAGGCTCCGAGATTGTATTGTGCCCCGGGATTTCCCTGTTCAGCGGCCTTTCTGTACCAGTAGACGGCAAGGGCGGGATTTCCCGGGCGTCCGCGTCCGAAGAAAAATTCATCGGCAAGTTTCAGCTGGCTTGCCGCATCACCTTTGCCGGCGGCGTCGTGCAGTTTATCAAAAAACTGCTCCTTCGCCGGCAGGGAAAACAGCGGCAGCAGGAGCAGTATGTATAAGTGTTTTTGCACTTGAAGTTTCGCTGTGATTATTTTGAAAGTTTTTCCAGCTCTTCTTCGAGTTTTGCGACCTTTGCTTTGAGCTTTTCAAAGCGGGAGGGCAGGGAGAGTCTGCCCATGAATTCACGCTGGGACTCCGCCGGAGTTCCAACTACGATGGATCCGGGAGGCAGGCTCTTGACTACGCTGCTGGTTCCTGCGACCTGACAGCCGTCACCGATGGTGATGTGACCGTTGATACCGGCTTTGGCGGCAAGAATGACACCGCGTCCGATAACGGAACTTCCGGCGATGCCGCACTGCGCAACCAGAATGGAGCTTTCACCGATCTCAACGTTGTGAGCGACCATGACATGATTGTCGATCTTGACATTGCTCTTGATATGGGTTTTGCCGAAGCGGGCGCGGTCGATGGTGGTGTTTGCGCCGATCTCCACGTCATCATCGATTTGCACGATACCGGTCTGGGGAACCTTTACCAGACCGTTGGGGCCCGGTATGAAGCCGAAACCGTCGCCGCCGATGACAACTCCGGGATGGATGATACATTTGCAGCCGACAGTACAGCGGAACATGATCGTTACGTTGGGATAAAGCAGTGTTCCTGCTCCGACTTTTGCATCGTGTCCGATGTAGCATCCGGCACCGATGACTGCGCCGTCACCGATGACTGCACCGTCTTCGATAACTGCATTGGCGTTGATCGAAACACCCTGTCCGATCACCGCCTTGTCTGAGACCACTGCGGAGGGATGGATGCCGACCTTCCACTGCGGAGGTTCTTCGGCGAACATCGCAACGATGACACTGAATGCGTAATCAACATTTTCGCAAACGATGAGAGTGCGGTTTTCGGTGGAGGCGTTTGCCAGATCCTTACAGACCAGAATGATTCCGGCAGCGGTTTCGCCGAGCTGTTTTTCGTAGGTCTTTTTGCCGACAAAAGTCAGGTCATCCTGCTTTGCGTCACGGATGCCGGAAACTCCGGTTATGGTGCGGTCGGGATCACCGGCAACGGTACCTTTGACGATTTCAGCGATCTTGGCGGCGGTGAGAGTAAGATTTTTCATACTTTGCAAGTCTCCGTATTATTTTTTTGCCGGAGCGGTTCGGGTACGGTTGAGTTCCCGGATGACGGCATTGGTTATATCGTTGCGTTCCGGATAAACCAGCAGCGCAGGCTGGTCGTTCATACTTCTGCCGGAACTGTCGAAAACAAAGTCGAAACCTTCGGCTGCTGCGCGCTTTTTGAGCTCTGCACGGATGTCGCTCATGATCTCTGCCCGCTTGGAGTTCTCCAGTTTGCGCATGTCTGCCGAACGTTCTTCAGCAAACAGTTTGAGTTCAGCCTCTTTGGCGCGGAACGCCTTGGCTTTTGCTGCCGCTTCGGCATCAGCTTTGTTTTTTTCTTCCTGTGAAAGAGCGATATTGAGCGCATTGCGGCGGGCAGTCTTCACCGCTTCGGAAAGCTGCTGCAGTTCCTCCTGGAGCTGCATGATATATTTCCGGTAGGCGGCAGCCTGCTGTTTGATGAGATCCTCGGCGATGCGGCTCTTGTAGTATTCGCGGAAAACCTTTTCAAGATCCACTACTGCTATCTTTGCTGAACTGCCTGCTGAACAGAACAGCGGCAGCAGCAGTGCAGCGATGAGCAGGGGTTTCCGGAATACGTTCATTTCTGCCACCTTACTTTGCAGTGTAGTTGGGGGCATCTTTGGTGATGACCACATCGTGCGGATGAGCTTCGCGCAGACCGGATGCGGTGACACGGACCATTTTTGCCTTCTGCTGAAGTTCCGGAATGG
>JAZSGR010000044.1:0-5939 GCA_045532825.1 Victivallaceae bacterium
ACCTTGCTCCACGCTGCATCCACCGATCGCAGACAGAACCGTCTCTTGAGCTTGAAAAAAACATGCTGTGTGATATATTTTAATTGAGAAAAACATATCTGAATAAGGATAAAATATAAATTTTTCACAAAATTTCGGACATTATCTATAAGTTATATATTAGCCGCAGTACGTCAACACACAACAGGAGGTAGCTGCAATGAAATTCCGGATGGTCCACAACAATTTGAATGTTTTTGATCTGGATAAGAGCATCAAATTTTATCAGGATGCCTTTGACATGTACGAAGTGCGCCGCATCAATGCGAAAGACGGGAGTTTTATAATCGTTTACCTTGAGGACGGCAACAGCAGTCACCAGCTTGAGCTGACCTGGCTGCGTGAAATGGACCGTCCCTACGATCTCGGAGACAATGAGATCCACCTTGCCTTCAAAGTGGATGACTACGAAGGCGCGCACAAACGCCACGCTGAAATGGGCTGCATCTGCTATGAAAACCCCGAAATGGGAATTTATTTCGTGACCGACCCCAACAACTACTGGCTGGAAGTCATACCGGAAAAACGGTGATGAGGATTAGCTGAAGGCAACACGATGAACTGCAATTCAGAAGAAATCATTATTTATTCTACTGCCGACGGCAAGGCGAATATCTCTTTGCTGGCAAAGGACGGCAGTGTCTGGCTCAATCAGAATCAGCTTGCTGAACTTTTTGCCACCTCTAAAGCAAATATATCAACTCACATATCCAATGTGTTTGAGGACAAGGAGTTGCAAGAAAATTCAGTTGTTAAGTTTTATTTAACAACTCCCGCCGATGGCAAAGATTACAATGTGGCTTATTATTCTCTTGATATTTGACAGTAAAAGAAATCTAAAGTATATTACCAAGTGTTTTAATTGGTACGGATGGGTACGGATAAGTACGGTGATTTATTGCTGCCGTCTGGCGGATACCGGCGGTTGAAGTCTTTTCAGCTGGCTCTACTGGTTTATGATATTACTGTGCATTTTGTAAATCTCTATATTCCAAAATAAAGCCGCACTTGCGATCAGATGGTTCAGGCAGCACGCTCCGGCGTGCAGAATATTGCAGAAGGTTCGGTCGATGCTGCAACTTCTGCTAAACTTGAACTTAATTTATACAACGTCGCCCGCGCTTCTCTTGAAGAACTGAAACTCGACTATCAAGACTATCTGCGGCAGCATGGTGAAAAAATCTGGCAGAAAGATGAGTTTCTTTATGTCGAATTTGTCAAACGACGCATAAAAAGCAAAAAAGAATTCAGAGAATTTATCGGTTGGGCTGAAAATTATGCCTCCGTACCTATCCGTACCATTCCGTACAAATCCGTACTGGTCGCCAATGCAGTGCTTATGCTTATTGATACAACAAGGTACTTTTTGAAGCGGCAGATTGAAAAGAAAGCCGCAACGTTTCTGGAAAACGGCGGCTTTTCTGAACGTATGCACAGTATGCGTGTGACAAAACGCCAAAATCAATAATGGGGATTTCTTTGTCCTATAACAACAAGCCCGGCGGCAAAAATTTTTGTTTTTTTATTTTTTCCACGGCTTGCTTTTGGTGAAGCCGTAACGCTCATAGTGACTGAGTCTGCCCATATCGCTTATGCCCATTTTTTCATGAGCATGGCGGAACGCGGTAAGTTCCCGCATGTACTGCTGAAATTTTCTCTTGTTGGCAGGAGTCGGTTCATTGAGTGCCGCAATGCGTGCTTTCTGCATCCGTATAGCCAATCTTGCGTGTTCCAAACCTGCCTGCAGGAATTTTATTTCGTACTTCAAGCGCGGAGTATCAGCTTTTTTTGCCGCTTTTTCAAGGATTTTTGCACTTTCGGAAAAATATTCAGTTTTCAGAACGTCTGCACAGAATTCTCCGCAAGTAAAAATATTAAGTTCAATACCACATTTATCTTCCCATTTTTTTACATCGCTCCAAGTGATCGCATCGGAAATTTTCTGCCAGTAATCATAATAGGATCTTACTTCCGGTTCCGCTTTGCCGAATACGGCAAAAAATTCATTTGCGATCTCTTCGAGAGTTTTTTCCGGATGGATGGTCAGGCGCGCCAGAGTATAATACATCAACCCCTGGGTAGAAAATTCACAGCGCAGAGCATCAAAAAACACACGGCGCAACTGCGAGGTATTCAGTGCCATACGGTATTCACCGCCAAGCTGTTTCGTGTATTGCAGAGGCATACAGCTATATGCCCAGGTGGAATTTGGGCGGTATTCCAGCAGACAACCTGAATCCGCCCACCCTTTCCAGCGTGCTTTACTCTGCTTCATTCCCTGCTCATCCATGGGGAACAACGGAGTCGAAGCGTAAGATATCATAATGCCGTCATTAAGTTTTACTTTTTGTGGCGGCATCGCATAATTGGCATAAGCATAACCGTATACTTTTACTGCCGGATTGTGTTTTACTGCTTTTTTCTGTATTTCAAGATAAAAACGGCAGACCCGGTCGGTCATACTCACTTTTATATCAGGTTCAACAGCGTAAATTCCCATGGCAGTAAAGCGGTTTCCAGCGTGAGGGATCTTTTTATCTCCCCAGTATGCCGCGCCGGACGGATCAAACAACGGTCCGTTCCACGAACTGCATTTTTCACAGACGCACATTTCCGGAGAATCATTCTGACACGCTGAAATATAGTTCCAGTATCCGGAGTTCCACCGGGATTTTTTTCTTGCCCAATCACTTACCAGACGGTCCTGCAAATCTCCGTTGGAAAGACACATTGCAATATACCTTCCATTGTTGTCACCAGTCAATGGACGCCTTGTTCCATCAACAAGCCGGGCAAAATATCCGGGATGGGATTTGCCGAATTTGCTCCAGTAACCGGTGAATGAGTGTCCAGCATCGGGAAACCAGTAGGTATCGACCATACCGTTACGCAGCATCCAGAGACGGCATTCCACAACAAATTTTTCTGCAAACACAAAATCTTTCCAACCGCCCATGTGGCGGATCGGTCTGTCAATGCTCATCGCTGCCGCTTCAAGACGGGGATGTTTTTCACGATCAAAAGATTTGACGGAAATCGTCTTTTTTTCCGTGAAAGCAATACCATCATCACCCGGACGGATAAAACGGATACCGAGTTCCAAATCCGCAAATTGATAAACTGCCAGCAGGGAACCGCATGACTCCACCGACCACTCACGGATTTTTTCGTACATTGAAACACCAGTCGAATATATCTCCTTATCATTGCCGTGGAGATAAAGGTTGTTTTCGTCGGCTTTACACCGCCAGTGGAATACTTTTTTACTTTCAGGAGCCGCTTTGCATCCGATATAAATGCGATTTTTGAATTTGCGCTGAGCGTTTTCCTTTACGATCTCAAGTTTTGCTCCTGACATGAGTTTGATGAATTTCTGCAGTTCTTCCGCTGCAAACTGCACGGAAGTCACCGCTTTTTCCGGAATGGCAATATCCGCAACAGCCTTTCCGTCGCGGGTGATCTCAACCGCATTTGCCGCCAGAAACATCAGTGCTGAAAATAGAAAACAATACTTTTTCATTATTTCTCCTATGCTTTTACAAAAGCCTATCAGTCATAGGCTTCGTATATATTATAGCTTGTTGAATAAGTGGGGGTGAGGTGTTTTCTTATATAAGTACCCGGATGCTCGCTGAGCTCTTTTTCATTGACCGTCACCACATGTCCGCCGAAAGTAAGTACGTTGGCTTTATTATTGTGACGCAAATACATCATGAAAAACGATGTAGTATCCGGAGACGGCGGACTGATGTAATCTTTGAGTTCGCCCCATCTGCCTGAGAAGCCTTCAAAACGCTGCCTTACCTTGAAGATACCGCCTGCCGCAGAACCGTAATCCATAATCATGGCAAGGTTGGAGGAACCACGGAACGAAGCGATCCTTGCTACATTTACCGGTTTGGGACTTCCGGTATGCGAAGGATGAACTCCGGTGATTTGATTGAGTGCATAATTTCCTCCGGCACCTGTGGTATCAACCTCTCCAAGCAATTCCAGTTCCGGCTGATTGGGTTCACTGGGGCATGCCCAGGTTTTATCTGAAGAAATATATTTGTGATATTTGAACAATCCCGGCAGAACCAGACCGTCCCAACCGCTGTTGCCTTCATAGGGAGTGACCCGCATCGGCAGATATTTGAAATCAGAAGCATAACTGCTCAAACCAAGCCCCATTTGCTTTAAATTGTTTCTGCAGTTTGAAGCACGCGCAGCCTCCCGCGCCTGCTGCAAGGCAGGCATCAGCATCGCCGCAAGTATCGCAATGATCGCGATCACCACCAGAAGCTCGATCAACGTGAACGTTGATCGAATGAAGCACTTTGTGTCTTGCACGCCTCTGCGTGTCAAGCACACAAAAGTATGAAGCATTTGCCTGCGGCAAATATGAAGCGCACCTCCGGTGCATGAAGCGCATGCTCCGCAAGCATTATAAGGATGATTTTTGTTTTCTGTATTTTTCATGACCGTATACCCCTTTCCTGTTGCAGACAAATATTTTTCCGGTTGCTTTTTTGGGTTTCAATGGTTATATTATACCACACTGATTTTGAGTTTTAAATATATAAAATGCGATAAAAATACACTTTTATAAACAATGCTGAAAAAAGAACAGGTAACTGATATTCTCCGTGGCGGAGTGAAACGTATCATAAGCAGAGTTACTCCTCCGGGGCGACCGGTGCGGAAAGGAGACTTTCAGCGCAGTTCCCATCCTTCGCGGGAATTTCTGTTTGTCATATCCGGCAAGGGGGAATATATGTGCAATGACAGCGTTTATTCCTGCGATGCCGGAACTTGTTTTATCTTTGATTCAGGCATACCTCACGGACACGGTTACAGTTCCGGATACAGCAGCAGTCTTCATCTCTGGGGTTATTTTCACGAACGCCGGATGCACATGAGCATTATGGCAATTTCTGTCGACGGCAAGTTTTACAATATTCAGGATATGTCTTACTATTTTATGCAGGAAAGCCTCATACATTTCATCGAAAACCGCTGGAACAAATTGAATATGCTGGAAGAGGTGACTGAACATGATATTGAAACGTATATGAAAGTCCCTATAAATACGGCTCTGGAAGAGATGGCTTTCCGCATTGAAAACCGATCCGGCAAAAAACATGGATCCGATGCGGTGGAAATGCTGAAAAACTATATCGCTTCGCATAACGGCAAAGGATGTTCACTGAAACATCTGGCGGAAATTTCAAATTATGCGCGGGAATATCTGCCGCGCAAATTCCGTGAAAAAGCCGGCATGTCGACAGGGGAATATATCGACCTGATCCGGCTGGAATATATCCGTGATGCCCTGAAACGAAGAATGAGAAAAAAGGAGATCGCAGATGAATTGGGGTTTTCCAGTGCCTCATCTTTCGGCAACTGGTTAAGGAAACACCGCGATCAACTGTGACCGGCAGAGTCGGGGCGGCGGTTTGATGTCCGACTTGTCTGACTTGTCCGACTTGTCCGACCTGTCTGACATCTGCGCCGCCAGAAATAAGCCGTGCAGGTAAAAACACACGCAGTCAGTACCCAGCGGCAAATCATCGCGGCGCACTGCAATACCGGCAAGGTATGACAGCTTTTCCACCGCCTGGGCTAGCATACCTGACCGGTTATGCACCAATGCAGTATGACCGCTGCGGTATGACAGCCGCTATGGGGCGGCGGTTTGATGAGAGTTATGGGAATAATGGGAACTATGAGATTTATGAGATCTCTGCGCCGCCGAAATTAGCCGTGCGGGTGGAAATGTGCGCGGTCAGTACCCTGACGGCAAAAAAGCGCGGCGCACCATTTACCCATTACTCTCATAATTCTCATAACTCTCATTATTCTCATTTCATGCGCCGCCCCCACGAGGTGTCAGGCATGACCGGCTATACAAAACTTGC
>JAZSGR010000081.1:0-4432 GCA_045532825.1 Victivallaceae bacterium
AGTGGCAATACCTGTATTGTAAAAACTGTCGTTGGGCAACTGTACGATGGCATCAAGCCAGTCATTTTCAATCAGATAACGGCGGATCTCGCTCGGTCCAGAACCTGCATCGCCGGTAAAAAGTGATGAGCCGTTCTGAATGATAGCCATTCTGCCGTCATCAGCCAATTTCGCTACGCCATTGAGCATAAACAGCAGCTGACCGTCACTTTTGGAGGGCAAACCTGCCCCGAATCTGCCATTTGCCCCCAGACGGGCTTCAGCTTCCACCGCCTGTGCTTCACGCTTCCAGTCGATACCGAAAGGCGGGTTGGAGATGATGTAGTCAAATTTATAATCTGAAAATTGGTCATTGTTCAGCGTGTCACCGAACTTCATATTATCAGGATTGCCGCCGCGGATAAGCATATCGGCTTTGGCAATACCATAAGTAAAAGGGTTCAACTCCTGACCGAAAGTCGTTACCACCGCATCCGCATCCAACTGCTGCAAGCGTTCTTCCATACAAGTCAGCATCTGACTCGTTCCCATGGTCATATCGTAAACGGTTTTATTCATCCCCTCGGAGTCAGCAACGCTTTTATCACCGGTCACCAGCAAGTCACACATCGTATAAATAATGTCACGGCTGGTAAAGTGCGCTCCTGCTTCTTCGTTATAACTTTCTGAGAACCGCTGAACCAGATTTTCAAAGACATAGCCCATATCTACAGCGGTAATTTTGTCGGGGTGCATATCCGCTTTTTCTGAACAGAAGTCCACAATGACCTGATAAAGCAAGCCTGCCTCAGCCATCCGCTTGATTTGATCGTCAAACTTCATCTGCTCCAGAATATCCAGCACATTTTCTGAAAACCCGTTGATGTATGCACGGAAATTATCTTCAACGCTGTTGGGATCAGCCTTCAAGGTTTCAAAGGTAAATTTGCTGGTATTGTAAAAAGCATAGCCCGAGGCCTTTCGCAGGAAACCATCTTTCACCGCCAGATGTTTGACCTTTTCATATTGTTCCAATACGCGTGCGTGCGTAGGCAGCAGACAATCATGAAAACGCTTGATGACCGTCATCGGCAGAATGACAAGACCGTACTCGTGGGGTTTGTATGCTCCGAAGAGTGAGTTTGCAACGTTCCATATCACAGTGGCTTTTTCCTGAATATTCCGTCCGGCAGAGGCAAGCAGTTTTTCAGAGGTCATTTTTGAAGATCCTTTCATTTTTTTATTGACTTTTCCACATCACAAGATATATTATACACCATAGCAAAAGACAAAACTTGTCTCTTGCTCAATAAAAAACAAAATTTTTAAAGAATTTTTATCATGACAGAAAAAAACAGTTCTCAAAGTAAGTTTATCGCCTCCCGTCGCCAGCTTCACCGCATGGCGGCGATTGTGGTTCTCTTGAAAAAAAGAGAGTGGGTCACGATGAAAAAGATCAAAGAAGAACTGGATGCAACCGAGTTTACAGACGGAGCATATCTTGCCTGCGGAAACCGCACGATCCAACGTGATATAAAGGTATTGCGGGAAGAATACTTCGCCCCAATTGAATACAGTAAAAGCCAATGTGCCTATTCCCTGACGGACAAAGAGTGGTATTTTAACGTGCCGTCACTTCTTAATGCCGACGAACTGCTTGCCATAACCATCGGTGGAAAATTGTCGCAGGATATCTTCCCGCCTGCATTGAATAGACGCGTATCCAAGGCAGTGGATGAGGTTCTGCGTTATAATGAATCCGAAGCACTTTCAACGGAGTTGTTATCTTCCTTAAAGGTTCTCTCTGCCTCGACCGTTTCTGGGGAGATTTTTGAAATCGTATTTGATGCCTGGCAGCAACGCAAAGTTTTGCGTATCAATTATGCCGACAAAGATGGCAACACCATATTGCGTGATATTGAACCGCATACCCTTGTATTTTATGATATGAAGTGGAGCATTAAAGGTTTTTGCCTTTTGCGTAATCAGCCACGCACATTTCACCTCGGTAGAATAAAATCTGCTGTTCTGCAAGATACAACCTTTACCCCGTCACAAGAAATTATTGATTCTGTTACAACAGACTCTTTTCTCGATTATGAAAAAATACCTGATGTGGAAATTTTTTTAACCGATGCCGGAAGACAGTTTGCACAGTCAACTCCGTTGCATAGTCAACAGCAAATTGTCCAAACTGATGATGGATTCCATCTTTTTGTTCCTGCGATTTCACTTGAAAAACTGACCCCATGGGTTTTGAATCAGCATGGCAACGCCAGACCACTTGCTCCCGCAAAAGTCGTAGAAGCTATCCGTCAAACGATCCGTAACCTTGCCGATGCCTGTCAGGCATATGCTTCTGACGAAATCCGCCGCAAAGTCAAAAAGGCAAAATAAAGCGGCGGAGTTTACCGCAGACAAAAAGATGATTTTGTCATGAGACTTGGTATTGGGACAGAGAGAGATTTTTGAGAGAAAATAGGGATTTTTTAGAAGTGTTTTTGAGGTTGTTGCCTTGAATTTCAATGGATTGTGCTTTTTTATGGAAGTTGTAAGCTGCGAAAATTGAAAAGTTTAAAAGAAAAACACCCAACTTGTTGATTATAAACAAGTTGGGCAAACTGGTGGAGGTGAGGGGAGTTGAACCCCTGTCCCAACACAGCTGAGTGATGATATCTACATGCTTGTTCCACAGAAAAATTGCTTATCGTCAATCCCTTTTGCCTGTGGACCCGCCCCGGTCTTGACTATTCATCCTTAAATCTCACTCCCGGCCGGATGTCAGAGCCAAGAAGCCAGAACGCTCGATGACGCCGTTTATGCCTTAGCGTCCGTCAGGCACAACGACGTGGCAGAAAAATTAGGCTGCCAGGGCAAACTCTTCGTTCGCATTTATTTGTTTAACCGGTGATTAACGAGGCCAACGGTTATCCTCGACATGCAACCAACCCCGAACCAGTGCCGGTCGAATCCGGAACACCCCCAGAATTGTCATACCCCCAATATAATGCATATACATATTTTTTTCAAGTTCAATATGCCGCTCAACTGCTCTATTCTTGACTTTGATCATATTCAAGTGTATATTCTATAACATGACAACATGACAGCAATTTTTAGGTTTGGAGGTAGATAATGAGTGTTGCAGTTGTAATGGGCAGCAAGAGCGATCTTGATATCGTTCGCGGTGCTTTTGATGTTCTTAAAGAATTCGGGGTTCCGTTTGAAGGCCATGTCCTTTCCGCTCACCGGACTCCGGGAGAAGCCGCAGATTTTGCCGCAAATGCCGAAAAAAACGGTGTGCAGATCATTATCTGCGCTGCCGGTATGGCCGCTCACCTCGGAGGCGTGATTGCCGCTCATACCACTTTGCCGGTTATCGGTATCCCGGTGGCTTCCGCTCCGTTTAACGGACTGGATGCTTTGTTTTCCATCGTTCAGATGCCTCCGGGAATTCCCGTCGCTGCCGTGACCGCAGGTAAAGCAGGCGGAAAAAATGCCGCTCTGTATGCCATTTCCATCCTGGCACTCAATGATAAAGAACTCGCAGAAAAACTCAAGGCGTTCAGGACAAAACAAAAAGAACAGGTGCTCGCCGCTGATGCTGAACTTCAGAAGGAGCTGGAACTGTAAATGAATATCGGATATTTGGTTGGAACTGTCGTTAAACTTACTTTGCTTCTGACTCCGTTTTTCGTGCTGGCTGTGTTTATCGCCAGCTGTGAGGGGTGGAGTCAGAAAGAACGCAGTTCTCTTGCCAGAAGAACCGCTCTGGCGGTCATGGTCATTTGCTGCGTCCTTTATCTCTTCGGTGAAACTTTGTTCCGGTATCTCGGTATCGGACTGGATGCTTTCAGGATCGGTGCCGGTTTGGTTCTTATGCTCAATGGTATATCCATGGTGCGCGACAGCGTTGTTCCCGGCAGACATGTCGAAGCTGACGGCGATCTTGCTGTGGTGCCGCTTGCTCTGCCGACTACCGTCGGTCCCGGAACCATCGGCGCATTGCTGGTTATGGGCGCAGGCGCAAAAGGAACTGCCGAAAGACTCGTTGTGCTTCTGGCGATCGCGATCGCCTCTCTGGTGATCTTTTGTGTACTCAATTATTCGGAATATATTTCCAAACTGGTGAAACGCAAAGGTATAACCATCTTGAGCAAACTTACCGGAATGTATCTGGTCGCTTTGGCCGCTCAAATCATTTTTGACGGTATCCGCGGTTTTCTGTTTACAAAATAATTCGCTCCCGTCTGTTTTGATACAGGATCGCTTCCGGTAAAATGCCGTTAGCGATCCTGTTTTATTTTGTGATAATGTCCGAAATTTTGTGAAAAATTTATATTTTATCCTTATTCAGATATGTTTTTCTCAATTAAAATATATCACACAGCATGTTTTTTTTAAGCTCAAGAAACGGTTCTGTCTGCGATCGGTGGATGCAGCGTGGAGCAAG
>JAZSGR010000192.1:0-2222 GCA_045532825.1 Victivallaceae bacterium
TACGGCAGCTTCAGAAAGTTTGCGTTCGGATTTTTCCAGACGCGAGGTGAGATTTAAGATCACCTCCACATGGTCGGCGATCCTTTCCGCATCATTGGTACAGTGCATCAGCAGCGGAATCAGTTCCGACTGCGCCACCGAGAGCTGACGGCGGGTGAGACGCACCAGATAGGCGGTGACTTCACTCTGCATTTCATCGATATGCGCTTCGGAGTCTTCGAGTTTTTTTACACTTTCAGGAT
Source organism: Victivallaceae bacterium (assembly GCA_045532825.1). GTDB lineage: Bacteria > Verrucomicrobiota > Lentisphaeria > Victivallales > Victivallaceae > UBA1784. The sequence continues at coordinate 243 of JAZSGR010000192.1, forward strand.
CATTTGCACATTTGAGGAAATGTTCATTGACAGCCGTTGAAACCATTTCCCAGGCATCTTCCACCATGATCTTGATGACCGCAGAGGATTGTTTCAGTGCGACCGAAGGTGTATTGAGCAGTTCAGGTGCCAGCATATTGACCTTGACGGTGTCGCGGATCGGGATCAGCAGATTGCAGAGCTTTGCCAGAAGTCCGATGGCAGGCAGCAGTATGATCGCGACCGCCACGTTGAAAATGGTGTGCGCCATGGCGATGTGACGGGCGAGGTTCTGCGGCGGAGAGGCAAGAGCATTGCCGGGAGTAAGATCGTTTACCAAAGCCAGAAATGCCGGTTCTTTTGTTGCGCCCCAGGGAACGTAAAGCAGGGCAAGCATGATAAGGACACCTATGACATTGAAAAGCGTGTGTGCCAGAGCCGCCTGTTTTGCCACCCGGTTTGCGGTGAGTGCGGCAAGCTGGGCGGTGATGGTGGTACCGATGTTGGAGCCGAGGATCAATGGTACAGCGGTGTAGAAATTCACCAGATTACCGGCTGCCAGCGCAAGGATCAAACCGGTTACAGCTGAACTTGACTGCACGATGACAGTTGCGGCGATACCGATACCGATCGCACCGAGAACTGCTCCGAACGGCATGAATGCTCCGACCGTTGACGGAGTGCAGTCAAAGAGCTGGAAAAATGCTTTGAATGACGGCATACTGCCCAGAACTTTGAGTTCTTCGGACATCATATTCATACCGTAGAACAGGAAACCGAAACCGAGAACAGTCAATCCCCACCAGTGAGTGATTTTGCGCTGATTGACCAGTGTCATCAGAAATCCCAGAATGATCGCCGGCATGGCGATGCCGGAAAGGTTGAATGCGATCAGCTGTGCGGTGACCGTCGTACCGATATTGGCACCGAAGATCAATCCGATAGCCTGAGTGAGGTTGAGCAGTCCGGCATTGATGAAACCGATGACCATGACCGTGGTCGAACTGCTGGATTGCAGTACTGCTGTGACCAGAGTTCCTGCAAGAACGGCTACGACGCTTTTTCCGGCAAAGAAACGGATGATTTTTTTCATGTTTCCGCCCGCGACGTTTTTGATGCCGTTGCTCATCAGGTTCATTCCGTGGATGAACAGGGCAAGACCGCCGAATACGCTGATGATGACCGCCAGCAGATTGAAACCGAATACATTCACGGAAAAACTGCGGTAGTTGAGTCCCTTATCCGGACTGTCGACTTCCACGCCGACTTCATATATACCGGTTTTTTTACCGAGCTTTATTCTGGTGGAGGCGATGCCTTCAGCATTGGTCGATACTTCAGGCGTGAGCAGCTTTGCCGTGGTTTTGGTTCCTTCACTGGAGGAACGCAGATCGAAGCGGACAGGAACCCCGGCGGCGGGTCTGCCGTTGCGCATGACCTGGATCTCCACCGGTTCATCTGCGATCTCCCCGGCAAGGGTTTCCGAGTCGCCGCCGGATACTTTGATACCGCTTATCATCCTGATTTTGGCAGGAGGAACTTTTTTGTTTCCGGCGATGATGAGGAAATAACGGTCACCGGAGGATTTACCGGCTGAAACATTGACTGTGACTTCCCCGCCTTCATCGGTGACTGCCGACTCAGGTTCAAAACGCAGGTCGGAACCGGGAAGGTTCTCGAATTTTACCGGCACATTCGCACAGGGGACCTGTTTCTTGCCGCCAAGCAGACTTTTTACTTCTCCCATGACTGCCGCCCGCACCGGAGCGGAAAATTTTTCTCCGCACAATGCACGCTGTCCGTCACCGGAAAGGATTTTTACACTTGCCGGTTTTACCGGCGACTCCGAACAACCGGTACATATCAGCAGTGCCATGCACAGACATACCGGCAGTAAAAGGTATGATTTTTTTAGAACTTTTTTCATCCGTTTGCCATAGTTGTTATTGTCTCATTTTTTGTGAAAGTTGTTCAAACTGCGGTGGCGCATCGCGGGCAATC
>JAZSGR010000129.1:0-49347 GCA_045532825.1 Victivallaceae bacterium
TGCCGTTACTTAAAAAACAGTTGGCAGATAAATCTTTGTTGATACATTTTTCTGAGGCGCGTATCAGCACATTCGGAGAACTGTTGAAATAATTTGAACTTGATACCGGAAAATAACGGAGATCAAAAATATATTCCGTCATATTGTTTTTCTGTTTTTCTGCCGAAATCAGCCGTCCGTTTCCGGAACAGCCGACCGCCTCACAGCCGTGGGGAAGAAACAAATGCAGTTGCAATTTGTCCGTTTTCTTCCAGCGCTGATTTTTAATTCCCAGTTTTACAGCGTTGATCTGTTCCGCTCCCAGCCAGGCAGTATTATCAAAGCGGTACATCGGAAAAAGTTTGACAGAAGCGTCTTTATCCGTCACTTCTTTGAAAGAAACATCATCTATGCAGAGTTTTCCTGCACCGTAAAACGCAAGACTCAAAGAGCAGCTTTTTGTTCCGGCAGGCACGGGGAACTGACAGTTGAAAGTCTGCCATTTATCCGGAGTAACCGTCAAACGGTGCATCAGACGAGTTCCCGTTGATTTGGCTTTTTTATCCGTACCGTCATAAAAACGGCATATAAAAATCAGGGATTTCGCATTTTTAACTTCTGCCCAATATCCTTTTACTTTCGCAGAAAAATGATAGAGAACCGGAGTATTTTTTTCCTTGATCTGAATGCGTTGCGCCACTCTTGAACAAAACATGGGTTTGCCGGATTTATCCAGAAAACGGGCGACAGAAGTCTTATTTTCCAACACCAGAAAACGATTATTTGCTGCGTCTTTTTCAATTTTCAACGTCAATTCCGGAAAAATCTTTTTCCGGAGTACGGCATCAGTTGACCAGATTTGATTGGCGTGCTGCCAGAAATTACCGATGGCAAAAGCACTTTTTTCCCCTTTGCTGATATCTTTGATTTCACAGGCTTCATCAGAATCGAAACTGCCGTTCTGAATAAGATTTTTTCCGGCTTTCAGGGGTTCTTCAACATAATGGGGGAACTTTGCAAAATCCAGCGTCTTTCCGCCCGGATCAAGAACGTTATCAGCAAACGCAGAAAAAAGAGGAATCATTGACAGAAGCAGTATTTTTTTTAACATTTTTCGCACTCCTTTTTTACCGGTTATCTTTCCAGAAACTGTTTGGATCTGTCGTGATATCTCCGCCCTTTTCCGGCAGAGCATCATGCTGAACAGAACCGATATGCTGATCGACAAAAGCCACATTTACTTTGGCAAAATGGCGGTAAGCCGCCGTATTGTTTCTGAAAACGTGGCCGTATCCTCTGACCGTGGAGTTATCATGTTTGGCAGGATAAGCGGCAGTCCAGCCGTCATAGCCGATTTCGCCCATCAATGCACGTCCGGAAGGATTGAATACGGTGGTTGTCTTGACGATTCTGGAAGTCAATTTTTCTGCAGCAAAACCATCCTCAGGACCATTGAAGCCGTAACTGAAATCCGTGGAATTGGCAACGCCGCCGACAACGCCCATGCGTGTTCCCTTGGTGCAGATAACGATTTTAGGAACAGCCTGGTCTCCGGGCGCGCGCCCGACATATCCGCCCATCTGTCCCTGACGGCAGCGGACATCATCAGGACGCCCCTGATTGAATAAACCGTTGCCGACCTGCGCTCCGACCGGCATATAATCTTTATGGTCCGTCGCATAGGAATAGGCTCCTGAAACAATATGTTTGAGGTTGTTCACACAAGTTGTTGCGTGCGCCCTGTCCCGCGCCTGCTGCAGCGCAGGCAGCAGCATCGATGCAAGAATGGCAATAATGGCAATAACAACCAATAGCTCGATCAGCGTGAACGCTGATCGAATGAAGCACGGCTCCGCCATGTGAAGCGCAGCGTTGCTGCATGAAGCGTTTGCCTGCGGCAAACATGAAGCACTTGCTTTGCAAGTATGATGCGGCGTATTTTTGTGAGCGGCACTCTCCGTATGTTTCCGTACACATCCGTACTGATCCGTACAAATAAAGCGTTTGAAAAAATCACGGCAGTGTTGTGAAGTGACAACAAGAAGCTCAATGAGGGTAAAGCATGACTGCTTTACCCGCCCATGGGCGGAGCAGGCATTCTCACATATACGACCGTACATTCTGTTCACTTTTTTCATTTTCCCATCACCTTTCCTTGAAAATGTTGATTGGATTTTTCCCCTTTTATCGTAAATGTTTCAAAATTTCCACCTTCTGAACCGGTAAACGCATCTTTTCCGGCTGAATCCGATTATGATGCGCCATTTACCTTCACAGCGACACTTGCCCGCTTCTTCAGTTTATGAGGAATAATAAAATCCCTTTCGGCAGCCGGTTTCCAATGCCATTTATCCGGATCACAGAGCAATTCCGCAGCCATGATTCCGGCGGCGGCATAATCGCAGTCGACCGTTGCCAGCGGCGGTGACAGCATTTTACCCCCCGGATAACCGCAGAAGCCCATCACAGAAATATCTTCCGGTATTTTCAGATTCATCTTTTGAGCCGCAAGATAGACAAAAAGAGCTACATAGTCAGAATAACAGAAAACAGCTTCCGGTGGTTCGTCCAGTTCCATCAGTTTTTCCAATATCTGCCCGACACTGTGCTTCAAATCAGCTTTTTGAGCTTTAGAAATGATATGAACCAGATTTTCATCACTCCCGAAATCATATTTTTTCAACAGTTCAAAATGCTCCGCCGTAGAAAACCCGCGTATTACTTTGCCTTTATCTTCATCTGAAAGGATCAATCCCACTTTGCGCATCCCGCAGCTCTTCAAATATTTTATTCCATCCTCCCAGGCTTTGCGCAAATCAGACCGGAGTACCCCGAAACCGGTGATCCCGGCGTCAGTACTCTCCCCTCTGGGGATCAGCACCGGGACATTAAGTTTGCTGAATATCTGCAGCTCCGGTTCAGTACCGGTAAAATGATTGCACGCAAGCAGTATACCGGTATATTGATTATCACGCAGCTGACGGACTGTTCCGGCAACCGGACTGTGACGCAGAAAAACCAGATCCGCCTCATCAACCTCTATCTCCAGTTCACTGCAGCGTTTAAGAAAGTGAGGCAATATATAATGCCCCGGATCACTATTGTTTGTCACTCCGGAACGGACGACCAGAAATTTGCGTTTCTTCATCGGATTACGGGAAACAAACATCCCTTTGCCGTGAATAATAGTGATATCGCCGGAAAGTTCCAGTTCACGCAGCACCCGGCGCATGGTCAAATGTGCCACGCCGAAATCGCGGGCAAGCTCGATGCCGTTCTTCAGCTTCTGCCCCGGATACAGCTCTCCGGAGCGGATCATTTCGCGCAAACGCTCAACCAGATTTGTTTTCTTTTGCACCGCTGTACCTTTTTTCTTGTATCACTTTGTATCACTTGCTTGTTGTTAAAATACAGCGTATATGATCAAATGTCAAGCCGTTTTTTATTTTAATATAAAGATAATGTCCGAAATTTTGTAAAAATTGTTCAAACTGCGACAGCGCATGCATGTGAGTTCGCGGTACACCTTGTCACGGCGCAGAAGAGTAAGGGCGGAGACGGATCACGTGCCGTACCGGCACAAAAAAAAGACCTTGTTTCATGCTGCACCCACCGATCGCAGATAAAGCCGTTTTTGAGCTTGAAAAAAATACACTGCGTGATATATCAATTTGCGTAAAATATATCTGTATCAGGCAATTCCAAAACTTAAAGCACCTTGGAAAAGAATTCCTTTATCCTCGGATTTTCCGGATTGCGTATCACCTCATCCGGCGTACCGGAAAGAAGTATCCTGCCCTGATCCATGAAAATTATGCGGTCAGCGACCTCGGCGGCAAAGCCGATCTCGTGGGTCACGACCACCATGGTCATCCCCTCCCCCGCAAGATCCTTCATAAGCGAAAGCACCTCGCCCACCATTTCAGGATCAAGCGCAGATGTCGGCTCATCAAACAGCAGCACTTCCGGATTCATGGCAAGCGCCCGGATAATAGCGATACGCTGTTTCTGCCCGCCGGAAAGCTGATTGGGATAAGCGTTTTTCTTTTCCAGCAAACCGATCCTCTCCAACAGTTGTTCGGCTTTCAGCTCCGCCTCTTTTGCCGTCATCCGTCCGGTCTTGACCGGAGCAAGCGTGATATTTTTCAGAATGGTAAGATGCGGAAACAGATTGAAATGCTGAAACACCATACCCACCTGACGGCGGAATTTATTCAGACTGATCCTGCCTGCAGTTACATCCATACCTTTGAAAACAATGGTCCCGGAAGTCGGTTTTTCCAGCAGATTGAGACACCTTAAAAAGGTACTCTTGCCTGATCCGGAGGGTCCGACAACGAACACAACTTCCCCGCGTTTTATACCGGTAGTTACATGATCCAGCGCGGTAAGCCCCGGATACTTTTTTACCAGATCACGGATCTCAAGAATAGTATCACTCATTTTTCTTCAACCTCTTTTCCAGACAGGCAAGGAGTTTTTCAAGTATCATCACCACCGCAAGATAAATAAGCGCAACGGCGATAAGCGGCAGAAATGCATCATAGGTCTGACTGCGGATGATGTCTCCGCCCTTGGTCAAATCGTGCAGCGCGATATAGCCGCAAACACTGGTCTCTTTGAGCAGCACGATCACCTCATTACCCAGCGCGGGCAGCGATGTTTTGAACGCCTGCGGCAGTATGATCTCACGCATACTCTGCCAGTAACCGAGTCCGAGACTGCGCGCGGCTTCCATCTGTCCTTTATCGACAGCGGCAATGCCGCCGCGGATGATCTCCGCCACATAAGCTCCGGAGTTGATGCCGAATGCAACGATCGCCACCAGCACCTTGTCTATATCCACCGAACCGAAGATCACAAAATAGATGATAAGCAGCTGAACCACCATCGGTGTGCCGCGGATCACGGTAAGATAAAGGCGGCAGAAAAAGTCCGCGATCTTCATTCCGCCGGTCAAACTGGCGGTACTGCGGATCACAGCCACAGAAAATCCGATGATCCACCCCAGAAAGACCGCAAAAATGGTGACTTTCAAGGTGATAACAAAACCGTTAAGCAGATACTTGTAACGGTTGTCTGTCAGAAAATTGATACGGAACGACTGTTTCAAATGTCCGTAAAAAGTTTTATTGTCATCTCCGGAAGAGCTGTGGCTGTCTGAATTGAGATCCCGGTAATGTTTGATGATCGACTCAAGTTCCCCGGACTGCCGCATTTTATTCAATTCTTCATTGAATTTATCCAGCAGCTCCCGGTTCTTTTTGGATATCGCAAAAGCATATTCCTCACTGGTGAGCGCATCGGGCAGCAGTTTCAGCCTTGCACGCTGTCTGACAAAAATTTCAGCAGGCTCACTGTCGATCACCACCGCATCGACTTTCCCGGCAAGCAATGCCGCAACCGCCAGCGGACCGTGGGAGTATCTTTCCGGTTCCGCGATGTTTTTTGAAACAAAAAGATCACCGGTGGTGCCGTGCTGGACACCGATACGTTTCTTCTTGAGGTCTGCCGCTGACTTGATATCGGAATCTTTCAAAACGATTATCATCTGCCTGGAGATCACATACGGAACAGTGAAATTGACCTGCTTTTTACGCTCTTCCGTAACCGTGATGCCGGAAGCGGCAATATCCGCCTTGCCGGACTGTACCGCGGCGATGACCGAGTCAAAACTCATATCCCGAATCTCAAGCCGACAGCCCAATCTTTCAGCGATGATCCTTACGATCTCCGGATCGATACCATCTATCTTGCGGCCGGCAACAAACTCATACGGCGGAAACGTCGCATTGGTCACCATTACCAGACGCGGTTCAGACTCCTCTTTGCATCCGCCGGTAAGCAGAAGCAGCATCAACACCAGAAAAGACAAATATTTCATCCGGATCAAATCCCCATTTTCACCGCCAGAAACAGCACACATCCTACCGCAAGCGGAACGGTGAAATTATCATCAAGTTTGAGCTGTTTCTGGAAAAGTTCAACCAGTGCGGCAAGTAAAACTCCGGCTGCTCCGCAGAAATAAAAGCTGCTGTGCACTCCGGAAACAAGAAAGACGATGGATAAGGCGGCAAATCCTGCAATGAAAAAACTTACCGTACCCTCAAGCGATTTGCCGTTCACCAGTTTGTGTCTGCCGAAACGTCTGCCGATCAGAGCGGCGAAGGCGTCTCCGGTAAGCATGACCGCAAGCGAAGCTGCCGCGATGACCGGAGTAAAAAGTATATTCACCATCAGAGCCGCCCCCAGTACCGGAGCTCCGCCGGATACGATCCACTGCCCGGGAACCGGTTCTTTTCGCATCATTTTACCGAATAGTCTGCCGTAAAGTCTGCCCAGATACCTGCCTCCGTTGGCATAATCATGTTCAGAGATAAGTGTAACCAGCAGCAGAACTGCAAAAAGCAGACAGCACCAGACCCGGTACTGCGCCATGAGCAATGTCGCCGCCACCATCCACAAGGATGAAAGATGCACCAGCTTGCGTTTTATTTCTTCAAAATAACTTATTTCCATAAACGTCTCCAGTTGATATTTTTATAATATAGCACATCCGGACCGGAAAAACCAGAACTTTTTAAACATGAGATACGCAAAACATCATTTTTTGCAGATACTTCTGAATTTTTCAGCTTCGCTGCGGAGCAGACCGAAAACATCCGGAGCAGCATCGTTCATACGTTCAGGATGGAACTGCACTCCGAGTACCATACGTTCCCCGGCAAGTTCTATGGCTTCCACACTGCCGTCAAAAGCGCGTGCGGTTATTTTCATTCCGGTGCCGGGAAACTCCGGGTCCACCGCCTGATGATGAAAACTGTTTACTTCCAGAGTCTCTCCGGCATTCTTTTTCACGGCACGGGCAAACCAGCCGTATTCAGAAACTTCTGCCCGGTGAAAAGTAAACCGGTGCTGTTCGGCATTATCAAGATGCTGGATAAGTTTTCCGCCGTTAATGATCGAAAGCAGCTGACAGCCGGCACATATACCGAGTACCGGCATGCGCCGCTCAAGCACAGCCCTGCCGAAAACCAGATCAAATGACGGACGCAGACGGTCCAGCTGCGTCATGGGATGACGTTCTTCACCGAATGTATGCGGATCGTAGTCCCTGCCCCCGATGAAAACCACACCATCAGCAAGGTCAAGCAAAGTTTCGATATTTTCCTTTTTTTCTATCGACGGTATCAGCATCGGAACAGCTCCGGAGTCACTGACGCACTGAACATACCGGCTGATTATCACTTCATTTTCACGTTCATTGATGATATCAACTGCCATATTGAGCAGGATCACCGGCGGTCTGCTGCTTTTCATAAAAATTCCCCGATATTTTTGATTTACGGTCCAAAATCGAATGGATATTTAATATATCTGACTTTTATATATTTTTCAATCCGGGAAATGATCCGCCGACTGCGGAGAAAACCGTTCTTATGCTTGAAAAAAAAACACAATCGTGGTATATTTATCCGCAGCAGAAATCGTCTGCACAAGCATAAATGATTTCACAAAATTCCGGATAAGACCGATATATCACCCCGGCACAAAACAGGAGGTTGCCGATATCATGAAAAAGTTTATTTTTATTTTCATTCTGACGTTCTGCTGTTCAGTTCTCATTTACGGTAAAAATCCGAAGTACATCTTTCTTTTCATCGGCGACGGCATGTCAACTCCGCAGCGCATGACCGCAGATGAGTTTTCCCGCAAAACCGGACGCGGACAGCTCGCCATAAACCCCCTGCCTGTCCATGCCACCACCAGAACCCGTTCAGCCAACAGTCTGGTGACCGATTCCGCCGCCGCTGCCACCGCCATTGCCTGCGGAGAAAAGACCAACAACGGCAGGATCGGCATGGATGTTTCCGGCAGACGCAAACTCGAATCTGTTGCCTATGCAGCAAAACGCAAAGGCAAAAAAGTCGGCATCGTAACAAGCGTTACGATCAACCACGCCACTCCTGCAGGTTTTTACGCAAACAGACCCAGCCGTTCTCAATATTACGCGATCGGACTTGATCTTATCAATTCAAACTTTGATTATTTCGGCGGCGGCGGTTTGAGTAAACACAACGATAAAAAAGCTCCGGAATACAAGGGCGATCTGTATGAACTGGCAAAAAAAGCGGGTTATAAAGTGATATCCACCAAAGCAGAGCTGCTCGCCCTTGCTCCCGGTTCCGGCAAAGTTCTGGCACGGGGAGCCGGGTCAAATCTTCCCTATGCGATCGACAGATCGCCTGACAGTCCGTCACTTGCGGATTTCACCGCGAAAGGTATCGAACTGCTGGATAACCCCAACGGATTTTTCATGATGGTCGAAGGCGGAGCGATCGACTGGTGCGGTCATGCCAATCAGGCGGCAGAAAATATGTACGAAGTGCTGGCGTTCGATGATGCCGTGCGCGTCGCGCTCAAATTTGCCCGAAAACATCCGGATGAAACTTTGATCGTCGTCACCGGAGATCACGAAACCGGCGGTATGACCATGGGATTTTCCGGAACCGGATATGCCATGTATGTTGAACGCCTTGCCAATCAGAAAATTTCATGCAACTCTTTTGCAGCACTTGAGAAAAAAATCCGGAAAGACAAAAAAAATTACAGCTTTGAAGATGCTCAAAAACTGCTGGAAAAATATTTCGGCTTCAAATTCTCTGAAAAAGATAAAAAAGATCCGATGTATATTTCTTCAAAAGAGCTGAAGATGCTGAAAGATGCTTTTAAGAAAAAACAGCTTGCCATGGCGGCACGCATCATCATGAACGGCAAAGCCGGTATCGGCTGGACCACCGGTTCACATACCGCACTGCCGGTACTCACCACCAGTACCGGTGTAAAATCGGAACTCTTTACCGGATTTATCGAAAACTGCGATATCGCCATAAAAATCAAATCCATTCTGTGATGAAACACTTTACAGCAAAACAGAAAGAATGGCTGCTGCTAGCGGTGATAATCGCCGCCGGAGCAGCTTTGTTTTTTCTTCCTCCGCCTCCGGAAGCGGCAAAACAAAGCGGAACGACCGCAAAAGCTGTGGTAAAAGAGGTCGACAACTCCGGTCTCGCCAGGCACGGTCTTCTGCTTTACGGTTCCCAGAAACTTACGGTCGAAATATCAGGAAAGACTTTTACCGCCAACAACGAACTGCGGGGACAGATGGAACTTGATAAGTTATTTACCCCCGGTGACATCATCGTGACGGCAATGCCGGAAGATCCGCAGCCGGGAACGGTACTTACAGCAAGGGATCATTACCGCAACTTCTGGAGCTTTACGCTTTTCGGAATATTCTGCATCCTGCTGTGTATTTTCGGTTCACTCACCGGTTTGAAAGCTCTTTTCAGCTTTGTTTACAGCTGTCTGGTCATCTGGAAACTGGTGATCCCGCTGGTCCTGCGCGGATATCCGGCAAGCTGGATAATTTTCGGAGCAGTGGTTTTTCTGACCGCAGTCATCATCTTTCTGGTAGCCGGACCTACACGCAAGGGCGCTGCAGCTTTCTGCGGTTCGATACTCGGAGTTTTTTCAGGATTGCTCACCGCCCACTTATTCGGCAGACTTATGCACATCAACGGTGCCGGAATGCCATACGTACAGGCGTTGTTTTACAGCGGATATGAAATGCTCGACATTCAGGATATTTTCATTGGAGCGATGATCCTTGCCGGCTCCGGTGCAGTCATGGATCTTGCTATGGATATCGCTTCGGGCATCGAAGAGGTCGCGCTGCACAATCCGGGATTATCCTGCCGCGAACTGATACGTTCCGGAATACGCATGGGGCGCAGTGTGGTGGGCACGATGACTACCACACTGCTGCTGGCTTATTCCGGGGGATACATAACTTTGCTTATGATGTTTGCAGCACAGGGAACTCCGGTATCAGAGTTTCTCAACAGTACCGTGGTTGCACCGGAACTGGCCAAAACGCTTATCGGCAGTTTTTCACTTGTTCTGGTGGCACCGTTCACGGCGGTGATATCCGGCTGGATATTCTCCCGCAGAAAATCTCTCTGATACCGGAATGCTCACTGTCATGCCAGCGTATCGCGGCAGACACGCAGAACGTTTCTGCCGATGATCTTCTGAATATCTTTATCGGAGTATCCGCGCTGGACAAGTCCGACAGTGAAAAGCGGCCAGTTGGTCCACGCAACACAGTTATACTGCTCTTTTGTCATACTGCCGTAAGCTCCGACACCGGTCCAGAACTGCTCAAGTATCGGACGGCTCGCTGGTCTTTCTCCGTCGATCTCCACTTTTTCCAGCGGCAGACCGTGATCGGTACCGATCGCCACGTGATCTACACCGAAAGTGCGTGCAACATAGTCGATATGATCGATAAAAGAGTCGATCATGTAACTGCCCTGGAAGAACCATGGATGCGCACAAATACCGATATATCCGTTGGTACGCTTGATCGCTTCGATCACTTCATCGCTCTTGGCACGGTAGTGGGTCGAAAGTTTTCCGGCAACCGAGTGACTTGCCACCACCGGTTTCTCTGAACAGAGTGCCGTTTCAAGACTGGTACGCAGACCGCTGTGCGCAACATCGGGGATTATTCCGACGCGGTTCATCTCCTTCACCGCCATTCTTCCGAGATCGCTCAATCCGGCATTGGATTCTTCAGCACATCCGTCCCCAAGCAGGTTACGGCGGTTGTAGGTCATGTGCATCATACGCACACCGAAGTTGAAAAACACCTGAAGATACATCAGAGCTTCGGCGGCGGAAATGAGTTTCCCGGCAAGCGGAACTCCGTTGGTGGTGATATAAAGACACTTGTGTCCGCGCTCACGGATCTGTTCAAGTTTATCCGGGGTCACGGCGCGTTCATAAAAACCCTCCAGACGGTCGGTCACGGCGATATATGAACTCAAACGTTTGATGAGTGTTTCGATGTCATTGCTCTCTTCACCGCAGTTCTGGAACACGCTGTCAACTCCGGCAAACTCCCATACCGCCTTGAGTTTTTCCTGCAGCTGCGGATCTTTGAACGAGGAATTCATGCGGAACTCCTCGTCCGCATAACGCAGTTCATCACGGCTGGCATTCGCCTTTATCAATTCCCCGACGCGCTCATTTTTCCCGCCGCCGGACGGCATAAAGCCGTAAGCATCGAATACAAATGAATTGCGATGCAGTTCAAGTCCGTGTTCAAGTTCTTTTTCAGTGGGGCGCAGAATATCCAGCGCCGCCTGCCAATTTTGTTTGGCGTTTTCAATAATATCCATATCAGATATTCTCCTGTTTATTTTTATCATGCAAGCGTATCGCGGCATACCCGCAACACATTTCCACCTATGATTTTCTGAATGTCTTTATCTGAATATCCGCGCTGAACCAGTCCGACAGTGAACAGCGGCCAGTTGCTCCATGACATGCAATTATACTGCATTTGAGTGGAAACAGCATATTTTTTACTGCCTTTATATTGTTCAAATCCAGGACGTGCTGGTTGTGCTTTTTCTTCTGTTTCCACGGCTCCGAGCTGCATTGGATTATCGGTTCCGATGGCGACATGATCCACTCCGAAAGTGCGTGCCACATAGTCGATATGATCGATAAAAGAATCGATCATCATACTGCCCTGAAGAAAAGCAGGGATCGCACAGATACCGATATAACCGTTTGTCCGTTTGACAGCTTCGATCACTTCATCGCACTTACTGCGGCAATGATCGGAGAGCTTTCCGGCAACGGCATGACTTGCCACAACAGGCTTCTCTGAACAAAGTGCCGCTTCAAGACTGGTACGCTGACCGCTGTGGGCAATATCCGGAATGACTCCGACACGGTTCATCTCTTTTATTGCCATCTTTCCCAAATCACTCAAACCTGCATCAGCTGTTTCAAAACATCCGTCCCCCAGCAGATTACGGCGGTTATATGTAAAGTGCATCATCCTTACGCCGAAATTGAAAAACATTTCAATGTACATCAACGCTTCTTCTGCCGAGATCATCCGGTTTGCCAGCGGAACTCCGTTGGCAGTTATGTAAAGCGACTTGTTACCGCGTTCCCGGATCTTTTCAAGCTGTTCAGGATAAGCTGCGCGTTCATAGAATCCGTCAAGTTTGTCGGTGACATTGATGAATGAACTCAAACGGCGGATAAGGATCTCAATATCATTGCTTTCCTCTCCGCAGTTCTGAAAAACACAGTCCACTCCGGCAAACTCCCAGGCTTCTTTCAAACGCCGGCGTGTTTCCGGATCATCCATTGAACCGGTCTGCCGGAAGTTTTCTATTGCATACTTGATCTCATTGCGGCTTGCATGTTCTCTGATGAGCCGGTCCGCACGTTCACACTTTCCTCCACCTGTCGGCATAAAACCATAGGAATCAAAAACGAAAGAGTTGCGGTGCAATTCAAGACCATGCTCAAGATCTTTTTGAGAAGGCCGCAATACATCCAGAGCCAACTGCCAATTTTTTTCTGCATCATCAAATACTGTCATAAATTTATGATCTCCTGTTTTTCAAATTCATCCAATAACCATTCAACTCAAAAGCATCACCAGACAGCCGACTGGTCAAAACAACTGCCTCCGGCTCCGATGCGGAATACTGCAAGTTCCCGTTTTTCCGGTTTGAGCGCGATCATATCGATCATAAAAGTTTTCGATGAATCAAAGGTGTCATTAAAACCGCAGACAGAATTAAATTCATCGGCGCGCAGAGCGTGATCCGGACGCTGGGTATCCAACCCGCCGATCCCGCCGTATCCCTGAAAAACGAAATAATTGATATTGTCACTCAACTCATAACCGTTGAAGTGACTGTCTCCGGCAAAGACACCGGCAAGATTTCCGCCGTTCTGTTTGAACTCGGCAAAAACCGTATGCATTTTCACAAATTGCGGAGACTTCCATTTATCCGGATTGCTGCGCCATGCTCCGACTTTACGGATACATACATGCTGAAGTATGACCGCGGTCATTTCCTGCGGCATATTTTCCAGATGTTCTTTTACAAACAGCAGCTGTTCTTCTGAGTAAAACGACGGAGTTTCATCGCTGAACAGCCAGAATATCCTGACCTTTTTCCCGGGGATGTCGTAGAAACCGTAGGCATCATCAGCTCCGGTCACCATGAAACAATCGGAATTCATCTCTCTGAATGCTTTTCCCCAGTCGGCGGCAGTAACATTGCCGGAAACAGTATCGTGATTGCCTACAGCAAAAATCACCGGACGTATGGCGGATTCTCTGTGATACTCAATGATACGTTTTGCAAGTTCAAGCTGTTCATCGCGGGTCTTCAGCGGCACATCAAGTCCGTTATCACCGAGATTGGCGGTAAAGTCAGCTCCGAACTCTTTTGCGGCAAAATTCATGATCTTTATATGTGATGCCGTTTCCCGGCGCATACCGCGCAAAGGATCCTCTGTGACCAGAGCTGAATGCAGATCGGTGATGACCGGAAATACAACCGTTTCATCGTTGTTTTTCCATTTTTTGAAACGTTCAAGCGCAACAGCAACTTCCGGTTCCACATTGAGTTTTTCAAAAAGGTCATTCATTATTCTCTGCTCCGACATTATTATGATTTGAAAATATATCACAGTTGCCCCAAAAATCAACATCAGCCGCTGACAATATCTCAAGTTGTCTTAAAATAAAAGCGATTTTCTGCAAAGTTTCAAAAAGTTTGCCGGTCTCCTCTGCGAAAAATTTGCAGCTGCCGTATTCCACTGCATAAAAAGCGGCAAAGACCGTTTCAAACTCTGATGAGAGTCTACTGCACAATTCTCCGGCGTGACCGGATGAAATATCTTCAGATGCCCTGCCCTTTCCGGAAATCCCGCTTTTTTTCATCTGCATATTTGCAAACAACACCTTTCCTGATGAAGCGGCATAATCCATAAGTTCCTGATTGTTGCGCCGTTTTACTCCGGCAAGTACCAGAAGCAGACGGGTCATCCGGTAAAGCAGCAACACACTCTTTTCAGGTGAAATATTTCTCTTGTGACACGCCTCTGCGAACAGCTTTTTCAAACGGCGGCGGATAAAATGACGCCTGACTGCGGCAAAGATCCTCCGGCTGAACAGCAGAAAAATGACTGCGGCAGCCGTAATTGCACCAACAAGAGGCGGACTGTAACACTTCAGCCGGAAAAGAGCGGAGAATGTATTTTTCTGCAAACTGTTCAAAAAACGTTTCAAACTGGTGAGACTTCCGGAGCGGTCTGCTTTTTCCGCTTTTTTCACCGGTTTGACGATATTGCTGCGGGGAGAGAGTTTTTCATCTTCTTTTTCATTGCGTACAAGAATATTTTCCACTTTACGCTGAAGTTCCTCTGTTTTTTTACGCAAACTATCCATTTGAGCAGAGTGTCTGACAAAATCGAGTGTAGTGTCAGTCATTTCAGGCGGAGTGATCCGCCACTCTTCTCCGAACGGATCGCGCAATTTACCTATTCCGGCAGGAGTGGTTTCCGAAATGATCTCGCCCGGAGGGACCGCATCGAATGTCAGCCAGCCGACATTGCTGATAAATATCTGACTCCACGCATGAGCGTGATACTCGTAAACTTCAAACTGCCTGATAAGTGTATTGTAATTTCCCGGCGAAAATCCGGTTGCCACCCGCGCCGGAAGTTTGAGTGTACGGGCAAGTACAGTCAGAGCTGCCGCAAAAAATTCACAATGGCCCTCCCTGGCTTCAAAGAGAAAGTACTCCACGCTCTCCACACCATCCGGGATCTTGTTCCCGTACAGGCGGTATTTATAATTATTCCTCAAATAATCACGCAGAGCGATCGCCTTTTCATAAGGAGTGATACAGTTACGGGTGATATTTTCAGCAAGTTTTGCGATTCTTGGAGAAAGTTGTTCCGGCAGTTGACAGAAGTGCGATTCCGGAAGGCTGCTCACCCATGCCGGATCCCGTTTTACAGCGGCTCTTTTTTTCACATTCTTTCTTACCGGGACTTGTTTCAAAGTTTTTTTCTTTATCGCTGTTTTGAAAACAGTCAACTTGCTTTTCAAAGTCTTTTTTACAACCTTTTTTACCGGTTTGCTTTGAAGTGCAGTCTTTTTCACTGCTGATTTTTTCTTTGCATTCAACCGTTTGGCGCGCGCTTTTGCTTCCTGCGCAGCTTTCCGTCTTGCACGCTCTCTTGCGGCTTTAAGTTTTTTCTCTCTTGCGACTTTTTGGGCTTCCAGACGTTTGGCACGGGCCTCTTCCGCCTGACGGATCCTGAGAAGTCTTGCCTTTTCCTTCTCAAGCTGCTGTGCAAAAAATTCTCCGGCACTTGAATATACCTCCGGCAGCTGTCCCTGCTGCGGATCGTTTTTCCCCGGATCTTTTCTCAACAGCGGTATCGCTATGGTCGAAACCGCATCATAACGGAAAGGCAGCGGCGGCAGACGGTCTGGATCGACAAAATATGCGCTGAAAAAATTTTGTTTAAATCTGTAGAAAAAGCGGCTGACCATCTGCTCATCGTCAGGGTAGATCACCTGCATGCTCTGGATCCTGAACGGCGCATACATCCGCGGAGCAAACCATTTCACGATGGTATATTTAGTATTGACGGCAAAGGACATTATTCCGGATGATTTGCTCAATTCCCGGTTTCTGCTCCGGCTCAATGCGGTGGAGGTCATCCATTTTTTTCCGTCATAAACATCGTATAAAGTTGCCAGATGATACAGTTTTACCGGCATGGAAACCGTAAACAGCAGATCTTTTCCGGGAGGAGATCCCCTGCCGCTGCCGAAATCCACAGCAGGGACATCCGGAATATCCATTTTTCTGCCGCTTTTTTCAACAGTATCTGGTTTTCCTTCACTGACAAGCGCATCACCGTCTTTATCTTTGGCCGCTTTACGGTCCTGTTTCAGCCACTTTTTCAAATCCGGAGGCATGACCGATCTTCTGCCGGTCATGAAAGATACTTCAAACAACCCTTCATTACCTGTATCATAGAGCGGCATCAGACTGAAAACAAAGAAAAACACCGGCAGAGCAAGCAGCAGCTGTATCAGGAGAAAATGCCAGGAACGTAAACCATTGCGCTTTCTGCTGTATCCCGACGGCAGAAGCAATGTATCAGTTCCGGCAATGCTCTCTTTTCTTTCAGCAAGCAGAATGCATATCACACAAACCACAGCTCCCGGAATGAGAAACAGCAGTAACTTCCGGGGTATCAATCCGGAATAAATAAGTATGAACAAACTTGAAAACAGCAGGTAACTGTAATTTTTCGGGGTACAATTTATCAGAAAAACAAGGGTTCCTGCGATCAATCCTTCAACCAGTGCAAGATCGAATGGGACAGCGTTTTTCAAACGGTATCCGACCCATAAACACGAACAGAAAAAAAGTACACATGACACCATCTGCCGCAGCAGTATACCGGCAAAGCTGAACGGTATAAAAACAGCGAACGACAGCAAAATGACCGCAGACTGGATAAAAACTGTAAAGCCGAAAGTTCCGTGCTGCCACAAAGCAGAAGTCATCCCGATACCGCACAGCAGAGCGTAGAGAAAATGTACTTTACTGCGGCTTCTATGTTCCGGCATACGTGAGTGATCAACAGTATATTCCGGTTTGTTCCGTTTCAGTATTCTACTGAAGAAAGATAAGATCCGGTTTTCAGCTTTTTCCATCAGCACTTTCACCCTCAAGTATCTCCGCACCGGAAGTAAAATCAGCAACAAACGGTATTATATCAAGTTTTTGAAGTTTTTTCATTACCCGTTCCCGGCGGATCTTCCGCGGTTTATCCGGTTCTGCCGGCGGAAAAAGTTCAGCCGGTGCATACAGCCAGAGACAGCTGCAATCCTGTTCCTCAAGTATCCTGATATACTCCGGAACCGCTGCTGTTGACATGGTAAGCAGAAAAACTCTGGAACGCGGCGGGATATTTTCAACTGCCGACGGCAGCACAGAAGCAAACTCCTCCCCCGACTCCCGGATCAATGTCAGCACCTGACGTACCCTGTTTTTGACAGAAGCGATATCGCCTGATATGTGGTGAAGTCCGCCGCGGTCATCAGCTGCGATGAAACGCAGATGACAATATTTATCTTCCAGAAAATGGGCAAGCGATGCTGCGCATGAGACCAGAAATTCAAAATTATTTTTCAGCGGTACCGGACTTACACTTTTTCTGCCGGTATCCAGCAGTATGACGATCTGATCCACGGCAGCAGCTTCAAACTCTTTTACCATGAGCCTGCCATGGGAAGCGGTGGATTTCCAATGGATATGCCTGACCTCATCTCCCATGCGGTACGGACGCACTCCGAAAAATTCGGTTCCCCTGCCGGAAACGCCCTGATTTCTGCCTTCATGATCAGGAACACCGCCGTTTACATCTGCTCCGTAAAGCGACTCCAGAGGAAAAATCTCCGGTTGTATCTCAAGATATTCAGGCAGGGAAAAAAGCTTTGTTTTACGGAAAAGTCCGAATGGATCACCGGAACGCAGGTACACCTTATCAAGCATGAACTCCCCGCGCTTTTCCGCCTTGACAGAATAATTCAAAATCATTTTCCCGTACGGTGCAAGCGCAGGCACTGCCATTACGCATTTTCCGGAAACAGAAAAATCATAACGTTCAGTCACCGTAAAGCTCTGACGGAAAAACGGCAGGCGGTTGCGAACTGTGATCTCAAGCGGAACCGGATCGCCGCACACACCTCTGTGCAGAAATTTCCGTTCAAGAGCTATTCCGGAGAACGAAAACAAAGTCATCAGAAAACTTGAGATCACAAGCGCAGAAAAACAAGCGGCGGTCAGTGCCGTGAGCAATCCGGCATTGATGACCGCAACTGCACAGGCTGCGGATGCAAGCAGCAGAAAAAGCACCCCCCGTCCGGTGGGCAGTGCTATGAATTCCATCAGAAAGTATCCTCGTTTTCAAGTTTGATCGAATCCATGATCCGGTCAAGGACATTATCCACACTCTTCCACTGGGCTTTTGCCCGGAGCTTCATTCTCAACCGGTGGCCGAATACCGGTTTCACCATGCAGCGTACATCCTGCGGAGTAACATAATTTCTGCCGTTGTATGCGGCAAGACTCTGACAGGAACGCATAAGTGCCAGCGTGGCACGCGGACTTGTTCCGTTCGCCAGAGCCTCATGATGTCTGGTGGCATCGGAAATCATGATCATATAATTTTTAATGGTATCGGACACCGTGACACTGCGGATAAGTGCCTGACAGCGGACCACATCACTGCTGCGGATAACGTAGGAAATACGGTTGAGTGCATGACCGGATATCTGACTGTCAAGTATCTCTTTTTCCGCTTCACGGGACGGATAACCTATGCTCAAACGCATAAGAAAACGATCCAGCTGCGGTTCCGGCAGCGGATAAGTACCCTGATAATCATCCGGATTCTGCGTGGCAATGACAAAGAACGGTTTCGGCAGAAGATGACGTTTACCGTCAAGTGTCACCGCTGCTTCAGACATACATTCCAGCAGACTGGACTGGGTCCTCGGGGTAGTGCGGTTGATCTCATCCGCCAGTATCACATTGCCGAATACCGGACCGGGAAGAAACCGGAAATCTTTTTTCACATCATCATAAATATTCATTCCGGTGATATCAGACGGCAGCATATCCGGAGTGAACTGGATGCGTTTGTATACCGCCTGCACGCTTTTGGCAAGAGTTTGTGCAAGCAGACTCTTGCCGACACCGGGAGCATCTTCCAGCAGCAGATGACCGTCTGCCATAAGACACACTATAAGATCCCTGACGACTCCGGGATTTCCTTTGAACACGATGCAGATATTTTCTTCAAGCAGACGTATGACCCGCTTCATTGACTCAAAATTGAAAGCCGATGCCTCCGGATCCGCAACCTCTTTCCATCTGCCGTTTTTTTCAGGAGCATGCGGATCTTTGAAAACCAGTATGGCATCTCCAAGCTGAATGGTATCCATGTGTTTGAGTTCTGCAGAGGATACCGGACTGGAATTCACAAATGTTCCATTGGCACTGCCCAGATCGGAGATCTGCCAGCCGTTACCGGCAAAACACAGTTCAGCATGGTGACGCGACACATTGCTGTCATCAAAAACGATACCGCAATCTTTGTTTCTGCCCAGCGTAAATTTATTACGGTCAAGAAGCACTTCCCGGGTAACTCCGGATTCATGCACCGTCAATACCGGATGTTCCTTGCCGGATACCGGATTTTCTTTTTTTTCAGTCATTTTCAAACAAAGGCTTTCCAAGCTCAATTTTTCAATGATACAAACCTGATGCCCAGAAGCGTTCCGGCTCAAAACAGGTACCGGATTTAATGTAACCATTCAGTGAAAAGTTTTCAAGTCATCAAGAAGAATAAAACACTAAAAAAAAACAGGAAAATAATGCAGTAAGACAGAAGGTACGATTTGACAAATCGGAGAAACAGAGTTATGTTAAACGCGGACATCAGGCAAAAAAAACAGTAAATCTATCATCATGAACAACCTTGAAAATCTGAAACAGCGTATAGATGCAGTAAGTCATGCACTGCGCACACTTTCTGATACCATCTGGAACCACCCTGAACTTGCCTACAAAGAGTATACGGCAGTGGAAGAAGCAAAAAAATTCCTCAAAACGCAGGGTTTTGAAACAGTCACTCCTTATTGCGGTCTGGATACAGCATTCAGAGCTGAATACGGTTCATCCGGTCCGGCATTTGCCATTTTTGCGGAATTCGACGCCCTGCCGGATGTCGGACACGGATGCGGACACAATCTGATCTGTGCAGCCGCACTCGGTGCATTCTGCGCTGCTGCCCGTGAACTTGAAGCACAGAAACTTCCGGGCAGAGTCATTCTGATCGGTTCACCGGCGGAAGAATCCGGCGGCGGTAAAATAAAAATGATAAAAGCCGGATGTCTTGATGGTATCGATGCCGCAATGATGGTGCATCCGTCATTCCGCGCCACTCCGGATACCGGTTCAAGCGCGATAACCAGATTTGATGTGGTATTCCACGGCAAAGCCTCCCACGCCGCCGGAGCACCGGAACTTGGTCTCAATGCCCTTGCCGCAGTCAATCTGATGTTTGCCGGGATCAATGCTTTCCGCGAACAGATTCCGGAGGACTCACGCATGCACGGGATCATCACTGACGGCGGAGAAGCTCCCAATATCACTCCGTCACGCGCCGCATGCCGCTTCTTCCTGCGTTCCACCAGCGAGGAGTGGATCAAAAAAATCGAAAAACGTTTTCTCGATATCGTTCACGGAGCCGAACTTATGACCGGAACCACCGCCGAAGTCACTCCGTTCAATGTTCCGTATATGTCAAGAAAACCCAATGCGGCGTTGAACAGAGTCTATATTGAAAGCATGACCGAGCTCGGGGTACAGTGCATCATCCCGACACGCGGCGGCAGAGGTTCTTCTGACTTCGGCAATGTTTCACATGCAGTTCCCGGCATCCACCCGTATTTCCCGGTGACGGATCATGAGATAGCATGTCATTCCATTCAGTTCCGCGATGCAAGCAAAACAGATTTTGCATTCAGCAATGCGATGAAGGCCTCCGCTTCAATGGCGGCGGCAGCGTTCAAATATCTCACCGAACCGGATTTCAAAAAAGAGGTCGATGACGGCTTCAAAAAGTGACAGTTTTTCAGAGAAAAGCACCCGGCAGGGTGCTTTTTTTTGCATAACGTTCCGGAACAGAAAAACATAAACGGCATCTGCCCGCACAATAAAGCCGATGCCGTTCAATGCGAAGAAAATCTTACATCAGAAAAGACGTTCCGATCTTCAACAGAGTTCCAGTCTGATAGACCAGAAAAGCTGCGGTATAGGCAAGACAGAAAAATCCGATCCCGACCGCACCAGCCAAGGTCCATGAATTAAGTTCCCGCCTTATGACCGCAAGCGTGGCAAGACAGGGAATGGAAAGCAGACAGAACAGCATTATACAGAACGCCTGAAGCGGAGTATAATTTTCCACCAGATGTCTGCGCAGCGGTGCGGATTCTTCTCCGGTTTCCCCCTCAGCATACAGGATACCCAGCTGCGAAACAAATATCTCCTTGGCAGCTAACGCACCGATGCTCGCTGTAGTCACCTTCCAGTCAAATCCGATCGGACGGAATATGGGTTCAAGCATTTTACCGATCCTGCCGGAAATGGTATTTTCCATAAGTTCCGCCCGTCTGGCATTTTCCAGAGCGGAGATTTTTTCCGCTGCCAGGTCTTTATCTTTTTCCGTTTTTAAAATCTGTGAAATCATCGCATCATAGTCCTGCGAGAGTTCTTTTTTCTCCGGAAAAGTATTGCAGATATAGAGTATGACACTGGTGGCAAGAATGATGGTACCAGCCTTGTGCAGATACATCCTGCCCCGGTCCCACATGTGAAGCATGAGACTTTTCAGGGTCGGCATACGGTACGGCGGAAGCTCCATGAGATAAACCTCCCCCTCCCCTTTGAAGATCGTGCCCTTCAGGATCCTGGCAGCGATCAGCGCAACTGCAACTCCGGTAAGGTAGATGCTCCACATTACCGTCGCCTGATACCGGGGAGCAAAAAATGCCGGGATGATGAGTGCGTATATCGGCAGTCTGGCACCGCAGCTCATCAGCGGCAGTACCATGATCGTCACAGCACGGTCACGGGATGATTCGATCGTCCGCGTCGCCAGGATCGCCGGCACAGTACAGCCGAAACCGAGAACCAGCGGCACAAAAGAACGCCCCTGAAGACCGAATTTACGCATGATGCCATCCATCACAAACGCAGCACGCGACATGTATCCGGAATCCTCAAGAATAGCGATGGCAAAAAACAGAAACAGAATATTGGGCAGAAAAACGATCACACCTCCGACACCGGCGATGACACCGTCTGTAAGCAGACTGCGCAGATAGGGCAGCGTTCCGGGATCCCAGAACGACTTCACTGAATCAGCCATCCAGCCGAAAAAGGATTCGATATATCCCATAAGCGGTTCCGCGCAAACGAAGGTAAACCAGAAAGTGGCATAAATGATCGCAAAAAACAGCGGCAATCCGAAAAACTTGTTGGTAACGACCATATCGATACGGTCAGAGATCTCACGCCGTTTTTCCTGGGTCATGCAGATACTGTCCCGGCATGCTCCGGCAAGCATGGCATAACGGCGGTCCGCCATGAACGTGTCGGCATTGACGGCATGTTTATCCCACAGATGACGGATCTGTTCCTCGACGGCAGAATGGACCGTTTTGAATGCACCGATATTCATGACACAATTATCGTGCTCCAGCAGTTTCACTGCAAAAAACCGCGATGGCACATGGGCATGTTCAGCGCATCCGAGTTTATCTATCTCATCCGCGACAGCATTGATCGCATCATCGATATCCGCACCGTAGGTGAGCATCGGGACCCCGTGATCTTCAAGTTCCCCCAGAGTCTTCTCCAATTTTTCCAGCAGCGGACGGATACCGTTTGAACGGCATCCGACAGTTTGAACCACGGGAGAACCGAAATATTTTTCCAACTTCGGAATGTTGAACTTCAGCCCTTTTTTCTTGGCATCATCACTCATATTGAACGCCAGCAGCATCGGTATATGGAGTTCGGCAAGCTGGGTGGTGAGATAAAGACTGCGGCGCGGAATCGTGGAATCCACCACGTTGAGAATAAGATCGATACCGGGTTTGGTAAGCTCCTGAAAAACGACTTCCTCTTCCGGAGATGATGATGAAAGAGAATATACACCGGGCAGGTCGATAAGCTCAATATCCATATCACCGATGGAAAAACTGCCTGATTTGCTTTCAACAGTCACTCCGGGATAATTGCCGACGTGCTGACGGGCTCCGGTCAGAGCGTTGAAAATACTGGTTTTTCCGCAGTTGGGATTACCGGCAAGTGCGATTTTAAAGGTACGCACCATACATTCACTCCTCCGGTTTGATCACAATGCTTGCGGCATCATCCCGGTGCAGTGCCATGCTGGTTTCCATGACTTTCACCCGGATCAAGCCGCCGAAAGGAGCATGTGCTTCGATCAGAAGTTCAGTTCCGGCAACCAGTCCGACATCCGCAAACTTTTTTCTTCCGCGGGTCCCCGGCATAACTTTGACTATCGTCGCGGTGGTTCCGACCGGAAGTTCCGCAAGTGTAAGCTCTTTTTTCTGATTATGCTCACTGCATCCGCATGTACAGCATTTGCATTTTTTATCCGCCACGCTCATAATATCCCTGATACGCACCTTTTTTTAGTCAAGACTAACTTTTTGCAGAAAAATAAAAACTTTCCCATGATACTTCTATAAAATACCACAAAATGCCGGAAAAGTCAATTAGCTTTGCCTAATATTTTTAAAATTTTTCAAATTTTCCAGGATGTTTTCCCATACATCCGATCACCGTATCCGGAATGCTCTGCGCAAAGCACCGGTCATTTCTCCGGAGTGTCTTTTTTTCAGCCGCTCAAATTCGACAGCTGGTTCACTCCAGTCGGCAGGTATCATCACCGGTTTTCCGGAGTTGAGAGCAACAGCTTTTCTTGCAGACTCCAGCATGGCGGGATACTCTTTGGCGGACAACTGGATGAATGCGGCGACCAGAGTACCGAGAGCGGTGGTACGGTTGAATGTCAGAGTTTCCATTGCTCCGGCAGGATTGCCGTTTTTATACATGGCAAAGGCCAGACGCGGAACATACCTATCCTTTTCCCTGCCCATTTCCACCAGTTGTTTATAATACCAGCCGGCGGTCTTCCAATCGTTGTTTTTTTCCGCCTCCCGGGCAGCGGTCAGCAAAAATCCGGAAACTTCCCGTCTCTCATCCAGACGGCTGCCGAGTTTGGGTTCAAGGTCGATATCAGGAGCGGCACCGGCAACTCTGGCAGATTCATAGATACGGGCAGCCTCTTCGATCCTGCGGACATCGGTTTCAACCAGAAATTTTGCAAGTTCCAGTTTCGGAGCAAACACTCCTGCCGGAGCCTGACGTACCGCAATACGCAATCTTGCTTCAGCCCCGCGATTGTCACCGGAACCGGCAAGAGCCAGTCCGAGCAGCATCTGGACTTTATAGTTTTCACCGTTGCGTTCTGCCAGCGGAGAAAGGACTGCCAGCGCATTGCCGTATCTTTTAAGTCCGGTATACGCCTGCGCCATACTGCATGCAAGATCGATATTCACCGGATCAGCTGCCCGCGCAATTGACAACAACTGTACCGCCCGCTGATAATTCTGCCTGTCAAGCATGATCCTGCCCAGACGCGCCGCAGCCTGAATATGGTTGCGGTCGATTTTGAGAGCCTGTTCATAGTTCCATATCGCAAGTTCAAAACTGCCGTCAGCTTCTGCGATCCTGCCGGATGCGGTAAAATCTTCAGGTTTTCCGGCTGGTATGGTGGAAACCATTTCGAACAGCGCATTGGAACGCTCTCCGGAACTGCCTCTTTCTGCAAGTTCTTTCTCAAGTTTCTGCCGGACAACGGTCAATTCATTGTTATAACGGGTTACTCTTGCCAGTTCCTGCTTTATCTGATCAAACTCGGCAAGACGCAGTTTCGCCTGTGCAAGTTCCGCCTCAAGCCCCTTAAGCGAAACCAGTTCAGCACTCATTGATTTATGTTTGGCAAGTTCTCTCTGCAAAGATCCGAGCTGAAGCATCTGCATTTTCAACCGGTCCATTCCGGCGCGGGTCCGGGAGAGTTCCAGCCTGATCGCCGAATTTTCCCGCTTCTGTGCCATAAGTTCTTTTTTAAGCTGTTCGGAAGCGGCAAACAATCTTCCGGCCTTATCCAGTTCAGCCTGTTTCTCCGCATTTCGTGCTTCCGCTCGCAGCAGGAGTTTTTTTAATTTTTCCGCACTTTCCGCACGGCTTTTCAATGCTGCAAGCTGTTCGGAGGTTTCCTGCAATTTTTTACGGACTGCATCAAATTTATCCAATTCGGCATTCTGCTTTTTTAGCATTGAGTTTTCCGACTCCAGCAATTCAGCACGGGCAACTTGGTTCCGCATCTGCCTCAATTCATTTTCATGAGCATCCACTTTGCCCAACAGCAGCTTCTCTTTCTGCCGGAGTTCTTT
The DNA here is from genome assembly GCA_045532825.1 of Victivallaceae bacterium. Lineage (GTDB taxonomy): Bacteria > Verrucomicrobiota > Lentisphaeria > Victivallales > Victivallaceae > UBA1784. The sequence continues at coordinate 25,019 of JAZSGR010000129.1, forward strand.
CAATGCGGCAGAATCAGCTTTGAGCAAAGCATTTTCCTTTTTTAATTCCACCAGACTTTTTTTATCCGGCGCAGATGATTTCAGCAGATTGTCATTGACTGCAGTCAGATTTTTGACAACAGCTGCAAGCTGCACTGTTTCTGCAGCCCGCAGACGCAAACGGGAATTTTCCTGTCTTATATCTGCCAGGTGTGTTTTCTGAGTTTCAAGTTCTTTTGTCAGCACAGCGATCTTTTCTTCAAACAGCTGTGCTTCTTTTGCCCGGCGTCTGATCTGCTGCAATTCAACAGGATCCGATACAGAACCTCCTGAAATCTGCTCTTTAAGACGTTTTATTTCAGCTTCCAGACGCGGAATATCATTCAACCGTGAACGCATCCCGGCTATTTCCAGTTCACGCAGGGATTTTTCTTCCGCCAGTTTATCGGCAGCTTTTTTGGCAGCTTCAAGTTCGGCGGTAAGCAGCTGAGTACCGGTGACAAGATTGCCCGCCCGTTCCGCTTTGCGGTCACTTTCCAGTTTTTCAAGCTCAAGTTTACGGAGCTGCTGTTTGGTATGATCCAGCTCAAGTTTTACCGACTCCATGGAGTTGAGCTGAAGTTTTGCATTGGCAAGCTCGGCTTCAAGATTTTTGGCAACAGCAAGTTCGGCATTGAGTTTTTTCAACACACTCACCTCTTTGACCAGCGGTTCAAGCTCACCGATACGTTTGTTGGCATTATTGAGTCTGCTGCGCAGAATTACGGCATTGCCGCGTTCGGACTCCAATTTTCTGTTGGCGTTTTTAAGTTCCTCATTGAGTCTCTGCTCTTTGGCAAGCTGAGCTTTGAGCTGATCCAGAGCGGTAAGACGCAATTTGATCTGGGCAAGCTCTGCTTCCCTCGGTTTGGCTGCTTCGACCAGCAGTTTATTTTCTTTGTTTTCCGCCTGAAGAGCGGCAAAATCCTTCCTCAAAGTTTCCAGTTTTTTCTCGACTCCGGCAAGTTTGCCGATCGCCGCCAGGTGATTTTTTCTATCCTCAAGCAGCCGGTCACGTTCTGCGGAAACAGTTGTATGTTCGGCATTGATCTTATCAAGCTCTCTCTTCAAAGCGGAGTTATTCTGTTTGAAAGTATCGGAATCCACTTTGAACCGGGCAAGTTCCCCCTGAAGTTCAGCAACTTTGTCGGAGAGCTTTTTGCGTTCCTCCTGCGAAGCTGTCAGACGTTTGAAATCTTCACTGTCGCGGTTGCTGAGACGTTTTTCCAGACGTTCTGCACGATCAACAGCAGACTTGAGATCCTGTTCTATCCCGGCTTTGAGTTCCCTCATACGCTGCAATTCGGCACCGACATTTCCGGATGCAGTACGTTCACGTTCAAGTTCACTGCGGAGAACGGCATTGTCTCCGGTAAGTTTCCCTGCATCACTGCGCATCTTCTGTATAGCGGAAACAAGTTCTTCATTCTGTTTTCTGATCTCATCAATCTCACTGCTGCTGCGGGCAATGGCACTGTCACGCTGCTGAAGCTGGTGTTTCAATATCCGGATCTCACCCTGCAGCTTGCGGTTTTCTCCGGCAAAAAGCTCATCTGTTCCGGATTTGGCATCAGCTGCCGGTCTTCTGGCAAGTTCAGCATTGAGTTTACGTATCTCTTCATTTCTGGCGGCAAGGATATCTGCATCACGTTTATTTTTTTCTGTAAGGGCAGCCAGATCTTTTTCCAACAGAGTACGCGACTTTGCGGCATTTTCCTCCGCGGCGCGCAATTTTGCCTGAAGTTCACCGGTCGCAGCAGCATTTGCTGAAGCCATCTGTTTACGGAGATCTGCAATCTCAACTGATAAAACCTTATTCTGTTTTTCCAACTGTTCTTTTTCGACCTTTGCCTTTGCCAGTTCCTGTGCGTTTTTTCCGGCATTGCTGCGAACAGAGGCAAGTTCTTTTTCAAGAGCGGCAAACTTCTCTTTTTCGGAAACACCGTTTCTGTTTTTTGCGTTTTCAAGTTCACCGAGCAGCCGTTTGATTTCCTTCTCCCGGTTTTCTGCATTGATTTTATCGACCGCACTCTGTTTTTCGATTTGAGAACGCAGAGCAGCCAGTTCCTTCCGGAGTGTGGCAGAGGCTGTTTTTTCTCCGGCGAGTTCACGTTTCAGCCCTTCTGCTGCACTGCGCTGGATATTTGCATTCTGCTCAAGTTCCTGACGTGCGGACTCGACCACTTGAAGGCGGATCAATTTGAGTTTGAGTTCTTCCACCTCCTTGAGAGAGGAATCAAGCTTCATCCTCAACTCATCACGCAAAGCACCGGTACGGACCAGCTGCTCACGCAGCTGCTGCTCTTTTTTTACAGCAGCATCGATCTCCGAAACCCTGCCGTTGGCAACGACCAGCTGCTGTTTTACTCTGACAAGTTCCTCGTTTTCACGTCTGCGATCCTGTTCAGAGGCAGCAAGCTGTTTTTGCAGTTCTGCCGTCTGCCGGTTTAGTTTATCCAGCTTTTCAGCCGCCTCTTTCTGAAAGGTTCGCAATCCGGAGCTTTCACTGTCAAGGCGGGAGAGCTGAGCGATTTTTTCACCGAGCTGCCGTTCTAGAGAGCGGCGGCGGTTTTCAGATGCCTGAAAACGCGCCTCTTCGGATTTTCTTCTGCGTTCATGGAGAGCCAGCTGTTTTTTCAGCTGTTCGGACTGCATTTTTTCTTCCAGCAGCTGCTCATTGAGCTCCTGCGTTCTTCTATCCGGCTGCCTGGAGGCCCGGTCAAGATCCCGGTAACGGCGTTCCAGAAGCAGATAACGCTCTCTTGCGATCCTCTGGTCGCGCAGAAGCTGGGTGATCTCCTGTTCGTAATTGCGCTGGGCACTGGTCTTCTGACGGAGCATGGCAAGTTCGCTTCTGGCTTCGGAGAGCTGTTTGCGGATATCATCGATCTCTTTTGCAACTTCCTGCGATGCCGGACGCAGTGCAGCGGCTCCTGACTCTGCCATTTCCTCACGGGTGGGTTCGGAGTCTCCGAGCAGGCTTTTCATTCTTTCGCATTCTTTTTCGCAATCAGCGATCCTGCGTGCGATGACCTTCTGGTTCCAGTCGGGACGGGCGCGTCTCACACTGTTGTAATGCTCAAGAGCCTCGGAAAACGATTTGAGAGCCTGAGTATATTCACCACGGTCTCGGAAACCTTCGCCCTGTTCAAAACATGTATATCCGAGCCGCCATGCATCCCAAGGGGAAACATCGGCAAGCGATGCAGCGGCAAACAGAAAAGCCAGAGTAAAGCTCAAGAATATTTTTTTCATTTTTGATAATCCGCAAATCTGTGATAGTATTTTTCACTGATGGCAATGACCATGTGGATAACGCCATCCTGATCGTATTCCTCTTCGTAAACTTCGCCGTTTGCATGGGCGAATGCCGCAAGATCTGAACGTGCAGGCGGCAGCTGCAAATGCAGTATTTTCCGTTCACTGCAGGCAAGTTCCAGCAGACGGTTTTTCAGTTTATCCAGTCCCTCCCCCGCCACTGTCGATACGTACAGTGCATCAGGGAATAAACCATGCAGACGGGCAAGTTTCACAGCTTCCTGCTGCGGATCTATCTTATCGGTCTTGTTGAATACGATCTGGATCTTTTTCTCATCTGCACCCAACTCTTTCAGAACTGAAAGCGTGGTCTCCCATTCAGCTTCAAGCCGCGGACTTGAAATATCCAGCACCAGCAGCAGAAAGTCAGCCAGCACCGCCTCTTCAAGCGTGGATTTGGACGCCTCCACCAGAGTATGCGGCAATTTCCGCACAAATCCCACGGTATCGGTAAGCACAAGTTCAACATTGCCCGGCAGTGCGATCTTTCTTGCCACCGGATCAAGAGTGGCAAAAAGCTGATCTTTCACCAGCACATCGGATCCGGAAAGAGCGTTGAGCAGACTGGATTTTCCGACATTGGTGTATCCGACGATCGCGCCCTGCGGCACCGGACGGCGCAGACGTGCTTTGCGCTGTGTGGAGCGTTGTTTTCTTACTGCCTCAAGTTCCGCCTCCAGGGTCTGGATCCTGCGTTTGAGCAGCCGTCTGTCAGTTTCGATCTGCGCTTCACCCTGTCCGCGGTTGGTGGCACCGCCTCCGCGCTGCCGGGAAAGGTGGGTCCAGGCTCCGGTGAGCCGCGGCAAAGCGTACTGCGCTCTTGCCAACTCCACCTGCAATACCGCTTCTCTGGTCTGCGCCCGGGCGGCAAATATTTCAAGGATGACCTCTTCGCGGCTTATCACCGGGATCTTTGCCAGTTTTTCCCAGTTGCGCTGCTGGCTCGGAGTAAGTTCGGAATCGATAACGATCATATCCGCTTCGCACTCCTGCGCCAGTTGGGCGACCTCCTCCGCCCTGCCGTCGCCGATGCGGTAACGCACTCTGCCGCCGCGGAACCGGGCAAATTCCGGTTCAAGGGAGGTGATATTGAGATTACTCAGAAGTTCAGAGAGTTCTTCCAATTGTTCTCTTACAGTATCAGCATCCTCTTCCTGAGAGATTATTCCCAGCGGCAAAGCCCGTTCACTGCGGTTGGCATCGGCGGCAAGTTCGATCATTGAAAAGGGTTATCCTTTCAGCAATTTCATCATTTCCGGCATCTGCTCAGAAATGGACCGGACCAGTTTGAACTGATTGCGGCAGCGTTCAAGATTGTGTTTCGGACGTCTGATTTTGAAATAGGTATCCCCTTCCAGGTAGTCGGTAAGGAAACGGATGCCGATCTCGGTAGTGATGATCTTGCCGGAAAGCGGAAGATTTTCTTTTTCAGCAGCAGTCATGAAAACCCCGGCGGATTTGATGAATCCGCGGAAAAGTGCTTCATAAAAGTCAAAACGCATCCAGACTTTGCTGCAGTCGATCTCATCTTCACCGGCAGAATTGGTCGCACTGCGCACCATATCGCCGAAGTCATAGAGCGACAGCCCCGGCATGACAGTATCAAGATCAAGGACACAAACGCCCTCTCCGGAGAGATCATCAATGAGAATATTGTTGCACTTGGTATCGTTGTGGGCGATACGTTCAGGGATATCGCCTGACTCGTTCAAACGCAGCAATGTACCGGCTTCCTCCTTGAGAGAAAGGGCAAAATCGATCTCTTCAGTGACCTCTTTTACTCTGCCGAAAGCATCATTTCTGATCGCTTCCTCCAGACGTTCAAAACGTTTCGGAGTATTGTGGAAATCCGGAATGGTCTCTTTCAGACGCCCACCGGGAAGGTCGACCAGCTGCTTCTGGAACTCACCGAAAGCCTCGGCTATCTTGAATGCCTGTTCCGGAGTTTCAAGCACCTCATAGGCTCTGGCATTTTCAACAAAAACATATCCGCGCCAATAGTTGCCGTTTACATCGATGACATAAGGTTTGTTGTCACGGTCGCGCAGCAGCCGCAGAGTACGCTTTTTAGTTTCCGCCCGGGCACTGCGGATCTTTTTCAGAATGTGCGAAGTGACCCGGTCGATATTTTCCATGAGACCTTCCGGATCATGGAAAACATTGCTGTTGATACGCTGCATGATGTAATGCAGACGGATACCGCCCTGATCGAATGTCAGCTGATAGGTGTCATTGACATTTCCCTGTCCGAAGGGGATCCCGACCAGGAAATCCCCGTACATGGAAAATTTGTAGATAAGATCCCGGAGAAATGACTGTCTGTGTCCCATTATCCCTTGCTCCCGCTGTTTTTTATTTAAAAAGCGGTGAAGGATATGCTCCGCTCCCGACAAGTTTCATAAGATTCGCCTGCACCAGCGGACGGTCATCACGGTAGGTCACACCGAACCAGCTGTCTTTGCTGTTGCGGACTGAAATGACCGCTTTTCCGCGGGAAATCAGCTCATCGACAGCACCGGGAAGATAAAATTCACTTTTAAGTTCAGTTCCGCGGTTTTTCAGAAATTCGATCAGCAACCCTTCCAGCTGATCCAGAAACTCCGGCATGAATCCCCATGAGTTCATGGAAACCTGCTCATTTCCGGTGAACACCAGCGGATTTTCCGGATCGGACTTGTCTGCGGCACCGTCGGCTGTCTTTTCGATTTTGGTGACTTCGGTAACTTTCTTGAGATAGCCGTCTTCATCAACGGAACAGATACCGCGCGCAACCGAACCATGTTCACTGAGAGTATTGGAAAGCACGAAAGAAGCGATCACACCGCGCACCTGACTGCACTGCGGAGGATCAGAGAGATATCCGGCGAGCTGACGGTAGCTGTCCGCACCGTAGAAGTCATCGGCATTGATGACGGCAAACGGAGTTTTCAAAACATTGCGGGCAGCGAAGAGAGCGTGTCCGGTACCCCAGGGCTTTTCCCTGCCTTCAGGAACGGTAAAGCCGGCAGGAAGATCATCAAGCTGCTGGAAAGCATAATCAACGGCAATGATCTTCTCATATTTTTTACCGATACGTTCACGGAATTCCTCTTCAAAATCCCTGCGGATGACAAAGACCACACGGTCAAAACCGGCACGGACGGCATCAAACACGGAATAATCCATGATAGTTTCGCCGTTGGGTCCCATAGGATCAAGCTGTTTCAATCCGCCGTAACGGCTCCCCATACCGGCCGCCAGAATAACCAGAGTCAAGTCTGCCATAAGACAAAATCCTTTCGTTGCACTGAATATACAGTATTTATTTGTTCCGGATATGCAGAAACACGCGCAATATCCGGATAGTTTTACAAAATATTCCTCTGTAACAGAAGAACGACTCTATAATATACAGGGTAAAATTACTATTTCAAACCAATTTTGTCAAGCGGAAAATCAAATTTCTTCCGTATAACCGGAAAAAAATCCGTTTTTGCTCCCGGCAGCCTTCCTGACGAACCTTTTACTGCCATGCGGTTACAGAGTATTGCGCATCCAGAAATAAAACAACCGCCGCACACTTTGAAAAAGCGTGCAGCGGCTGTTGGAAAATATCAGACGGTTCAGATGGATTCCCTGCCGATCATTTTCAGCGGATTGGTGATCGTCATTTTGTCGATCTCTTCTTCGCTGTATCCGATGGAAGCAAGGAATTCAGCACACTGTCTTACGCAGACAGAGGAACCGACCAGACAACCCTTTTCCGGATTGTGGAATCTGCCGTTGGGCTCAAGCACAGCATCGTTGTTCCAGCAGTTGTAGCGTCCCGGCGGAAATCCCGCGATGGGCGCAGCATCACTGGTGATGATGACTTTATCCACACCTTTGCAGCGGATGATGCATTTTACAAGATCCGCAGGCAGATGATGTCCGTCAGAGATTATCATGGCGGTGAGATCATCATTTGCCATTCCCGCCCAGATCATATTGTTGTGGCGGTCGATCAGGTTCGGACAGCCGTTGCCGAGGTGGGTGAGCAGCTTCGCCCCCGCCGTGGCGGCACGGGCAAGATCAGCTGACTGCGCCAGCTGATGACCGCAGGAAACCACCACGCCCTTTGACACCACGTGACTGATGAATTCATCCATTCCGGGAACCTCGGCAGCCACCGTGAGAACAGTGACGTAATTGCAGCAGCGTTCCATGAATTCATCAAAGAACCTGCTGTCAGGCTTGCGGACGAATGCCGGTATATGGGCACCGACCGCACCGGGTTTGTCGGAAATGAACGGTCCCTCAAGGTGAGCTCCGGGAATATTTTTCAGCAGACCGTGACTTTCTGCCGCTTTGTACATGATCCCCAGATTGCGCAGATAGACTTCTGTGGAACTGGTAACGATCGTCGGCAGAAAAAGCCCCGTTCCGGATTTGAAAATATGATCCGCCGTGGCAAGAAACTGATCCGCGGTAAGTGCGGGGTCGGCAAAGTCGACCCCCATGTAACCGTTGATCTGCAAATCTACGTATTGTTTACTCATTACAATATCTCACTCATTTCGACCATGCGGTGCTGACGGCGCGACATCTCAGCCGCCTGTCCGAGGGCAGTGGCAAGAAGTCCGTGCTCCGCAGTGGAATTGGCTTGGGCTTCTCCGCGGATGACTTTGCAGAAAGTATCCACCAGACCGGGATCGGCACCGCCGTGTCCGCCTTCCGGAATCGGAACGGTATAGGTGACAATCTCACCGCCCCAGCGCGGAGTTACGGTGATGGTGCGGTTGGTGAGACTCACCTCCGCGATCGCCTTGTCGCCGCCGATGGTGTAGATGCGGTCGCCCTTGCTGCCGATAAAGGTCTCGAACAAACTTACCTTGATATCGTTTTCATATTCTACCATGGCAAGACCGTTGTCGTGATTGTCTTTATCAGAGAGATACATGCAGAGATTTTTCACATATCCGTCTTCAGCGACAGCTTCATCGCCCCAGAATTTGAGATCCTCTTCAGAGAGAACGTATTTGTCACGGCATTTATCCTGATACGGACAGTGGTTGCAGTCCGGTCCGGGAGTCTTGCCTTCCTCAAGTTCAAACGGCAGGTGATCCTTATCCAGCACGTTCACTGCCGCAAAGGAGCTGACACGCAGCGGCTTGGGAAATCCCAGCAGCCAGTTGAAGATATCAAAGTCATGGCTTGCCTTGTGGATCCACAATCCGCCGGTGCTGGCGAATGAACGGTTCCAGCGCGACATGTAGGTTCTGCCGCCATTGTAGAACTCACGGTTTTCGGCGATGAAAACTCTGCCGAGAGTACCGTCATCGATCAGCTCCTTGAGACGTTTGAGCACCGGACTGTGACGCAGATTGAATCCGATCATCAGGGTTTTTCCGGTCTTTTCAGCGAGAGCGATCAGCTCTTTGCCGTCTTCAGCCTTGGTGGCAAGCGGTTTGTCGATCAGCACGTTCCAGCCGGCGATCATCGCTTTTTTGGCGCAGATATAGTGCTCACTGTCTTTGGTGGTGATGACAACTGCATCAAGAGTCTCTTTTGCCGCCATATCATCGATGGAGGTATAAAGATTCGGCTTGATGTTCAGCACTTCAGCCGCCGCACGGACACGGACACTGTTGGTATCGCAGAGTGCGGTGATCTCCACATCATCACGACGGGAAAGAATCTTGCCGAAGCAGTAAACTCCGCGGGAACCGGTTCCGATAATGGCAATTTTAAGTTTCTGCATATCGTTCATTCCTTACAGTATAAAACGGAACTTACTTGAGGGTGCAGATATCACGGGTGAAAGCACTCAGTTCAGCGGCAGCCGGAGCGTCGCAGAAGGTGCGGCAGTCAGGATGCAGACGGATGACAGATGCCGGATGCATCGGGGAGAGCTCTTCCTCGAAGGTGATCTTGATGGCATGAGCCTTGCGGGTATCCGGAACAGTGTTGACGATGCAGCGGCTCTTCATGATCTGACGGACGCTCATGGAAACAGCCTGTTTCGGAACTGCATCAAAGTTCGGGAACCAGCCTTCACCGAGCTGCTGATTGCGGCAGGCTTCATCCAGATCGACGATGAGATAGGGTTCTTCGGTATCAAAGTCAGCCGGGGGATCGTTGAAGGCAATGTGTCCGTTTTCACCGATACCGATGAAGCAGACGTCGATCGGTTTTTCAGCGATCTTTTTGCCCAGTTCAGCAATAAATCCCTTGAGATCGGCGGCATCGCCTTCGACCAGATTGACTTCCTTCATCTTGACCGGAAGTTTTTCAACAAAACGTTCCATGAGGTACTTGCGGAAACTTGCCGGATGGCTGTAGGGAAGTCCGACATACTCATCAAGGTGGAACATGGTGACTTTGCTCCAGTCGATACCTTCCTCTTTGAGCAGAGCGGAAAGCATTTCGAACTGGCTGGCTCCGGTCGCGAGGATGATGCGGCACTCGCCCTGCTCCGCGATAGCCTGACGGATCTTGGCGGCTCCGAACTTGGCGGCTTCTGCACCGCAGGTGAGTTTGTCTTTGCAGATCACGAGATTCATTTTATTTCTCTCCTTGTTGTTTTACGGGAACTGCCGGTGTGCGGCATCCGTGCCGCAGGTATTTCCCGGTTTGGTGATAAAAATCAAAACAAACACTTTGTTAAAAATCTAACAATGTTTGCACATAATATAACACCTTATCAGCTTCAAGTCAAGAATGAAACCGTTGATCACATCGTTTTAGACAGTATTTTTGGCATCAGTGTCAATTTATACGGCAGGATCCGGTCCTTTTTCTGAAATTGCGTGGAGATTCACCGGTATATTTTTTAAAGAAGCGTTCAAAGTAAATGAGGTCGCTGAATTTCATCCTGCGGGCAAGAGCGGAAACCGGAAGATCAGAATACATCAGCAGCCTTACTGCGATGCGTATGCGTTCACGGTCGATTATTTCCTTGGTGGTCATGCCGGTCTCTTTTTTCAGAACAGAAAGCAGATAACCTGATGAGCAGTGCAAGTGCGCGGCACACTCCTCAACTGTCACCGGATCACCTTTGCGGCTCTGGACCAGAAGTTTCACCTTTTTAAGCAGCGGCGGATCAGTTGAACAATCCCCTCCCGAAATGCGCCGGAAGAAACCGTACAGCAGAGACTCCAGCAGTTCGATGCCCGGAGTATCCCCGGCAAGCGGAAATTCTATCGGTTCTTTTATAAGTTCCGGCGGAGCAATCGAGTGAAAAATACTGCCGAGAGCACCGATCCACTCCAACTGCTGACTGCGCAGCTCAGGTTCGGTGAATATCACCCGTTCCGGCAGTGAAAACTCCCTGCCGGGAAAAAATTTGAACGAATAATCACAAAATCCGCAATCGTTGCCGGGAACCATACAGTGATGCACTCCGGGCGGAAACAATACCACGTCTCCGGCACGGATGATACGGCTGCCGAGTTTACTGTACACGACCGCATATCCGCCGCAGACCAGATTCATCTGGTAAAACGGATGAAAATGAAGCCGCACCGGCTCCGGCGATGCCGTTTCAAATCCGTATCCGCACAAGTGGATGGTAAGTTTATCTGATAATTTTTCCATAATAATATATCGTTTTTACTGATAATATATTTGATTTTTACATAATTTCAAGTTTTTTATCACTGTTTTTCATCCGGCACAGCACTTATATTATACCGGAATAAAAAACTTAAAACAATGGAGGGAAACAGCAATGGCTGAAAAAACCACACTTGCCATAGTCGGCTGCGGCGGCTTCTGCCGCGGCAATCACCTGCCCAACCTGCTGAAAAATCCGGCAGTCAGACTGAAAACGCTCTGCGATCTCAAAACTGACGGTCTTGAGGAATACGGCACAGAGATCGTGACCGATGATATGGAACAGGTCTTTTCTGATCCGGAAATACAGGGTGTGGTCTGCGCCACCAAGCCTGATACCCGTTTCGACATCATGGAACTGGCAAAAAAATACCGCAAGTATCTGTTCGTGGAAAAACCTCTCTGCTGGGGAGAAGAACAGACCTTTCAGGCTCTTGATCTCATGAGAGATATGAGTGACAGGATCTTTGTCGGCTTCAACCGGGAATTTTCCCCGATGATGATCGATGCAAAAAAATATTTTCTTGAACGATGCACCGCCGGAAACACCACGATCATCTACCGGATCATCGGGGAATCCACTCTGTGGCCGGAACATCATTATGATGCGGTCGTAAATAAAAAAGAGTCGACGATCATCCACGAGATCACCCACATTTTCCAGCTGATGCGCTTTTTCACCGGAGCATTTCCATTGAGCGTGAACACCTCCGGCGGCGGCAACATGGATAACGTCATAACGCTGGAGTATCCCGGAGATATCACCGTGGTGATCATCGCAGGCGACAATGCCAGCGGAGCATTCCCCAAGGAATATCTGGAGATCAACGGCAATCACACCGTCATCGCCGGATACAACTTCGCCGAACTGGAAGTTACAGGAAATGACGGTACTTTCATTCGCAAACAGTATCCATATACCGTTGCAGGTAAAGAATTTATCACCGGACGTCTTGAAGCGGAAGCCAAACACCGTGAATTCCGTTTCAGTGTGACTCCGGAAGAACTTGCAGTCGGTTATTACTATGACCGTCAGGTCAAGGTGGATAAGGGACACGCACAGGAAATGGAAGCATTCCGCAAATGTGCCGCGGAAAATCTCCCCTCCCCCATCGACCTTTATTCCGGAGCAGCGGCAAACATTCTGGCATACCGGGCTGTCCAGTCCTGCAATGAGCAGAAACGCATCGTCCTTGATCTGCCTGCTGAACCCGGATGCTGAAAAATTTTTCTTTTTATGCTTGCAAATAGCGTATCCTGATGTATAATATAAAAAATCATATCAAACCAGGGTACATTATGAAAAAATCAAATATTGCAGCGACCATATCACTGCTCATCACAGCGGTGATATGGGGATTATCCTACTCCGTCCAGGCTGAAGCGATGAAAAGCATGCAGCCGCTGTTTTTCGTCTTTCTGCGTTATCTGATCGGCAGTGCCGTTCTTCTGCCGGCGATATTCTTCATGAAAAAGACTCCGGATAAAAAACTGCTGACCGGCGGCATCGCCTGCGGTTTCTGTCTTGCCGGAGGTGAAATACTCCAGCAGTTCGGACTGCTCTACACCACGGCGGGCAAAGCAGGTTTTCTCACAGCGCTCTATGTGATAATGATCCCGGTGATCGGAGTTTTCATCAGAAAAAAATCCGATTGGCAGATCTGGTGCGCTTCGCTGGTTTCCGTTGCCGGTACCTGGCTGCTCTGTGCAGATGACACCATGAATATCAACAACACCGGAGATATCCTGATGCTGCTGTGTGCATTGTTTTTCGCCTTCCAGTTTATCGCCATAGCAAAATTTGCCCCGCAAGCGGATGCCCTGCAGCTGGCGGCTGTCCAGTTTTTCACAGTTGCGGTGATCTCCGGAGCGGCGGCTCTGATCGCCGGAGAAAACTGCTCATGGCAGAGCATCACATCCACAGCAAAACCGCTGCTTTACTGCGGCGTTGTAGCAATCGGGATAGCCTGTACCGTACAGGTGGCAGCACAGAAATATGTGCATCCGGCGACGGCATCGATCGTATTGAGTACCGCTTCAGTGTTTGCGGTCATCTGGGGATGGATGCTGCTCGGCGAAAAATATTCAGCGCGCAACCTTACCGGCTGTGCGCTGATATTTGCCGCAGTACTGCTGGTCCAGTACCGTTCAAACAGCAGGGAATAAACTCACGCTTTTTTCCCGGGCAGCGGCAGGATCAGTATACCGGTTGATCTCAAAGGTCTGCCATCCTCTATGCACTGCATCATCGCGCGTTCCAGACTGTTGGTACGGGGATATGAGGCGTAATCATTATCCTCTCTGCCGAAAACGAAATAAAGTCCGGCATTGTTGTTATGCACCCAGGGATAGAGTGCGGAAGAGCGGATCAGTGCCGCCAGATTGGAGTCGGGCAGATAGTCCAGCCATGCCGGATTGGCTATCCACGACACGGTGAATATCGCTTTCACCGGACGATCCGGATATTTTTCAGCAAAGAACTTCAATGCTTCATCAAATGAACTTCGGCACACTTCCGGAGTCATTCTTCCGCCGCCGGGGATATGGATGTGCAGCAGCCAGTCATCCGGAGAAACGGCAAGTTTCCATTCTTCTGCAGAAAGTTCGATGATCTTCTTTTCCGCAAGTCCGGTGGCGGTATCGACCGGAACTCCGCGGATGATGTTTCCATCATCGGAAAACTCTGAAAACCATTCCCCCGGCTGCGGTTCGGTATTTGGATGGAGACGGTCTCCGTTACTGTCGAGCCGCCATCCATCCGCACACAGCAATTTCAGACTGCTGCCGTTGGAGTAGACCATGGGGAAGAAATCGACGGATTGTTCAAGGATGAAATCAAATCTGCCGATCCGGTACATATCACGGTCGCGGAAGTTGAGCATAAAGTTGAGCGAGCGTGCCCGTATACCGAAACGTCCGTTGAAAGCCTGGGCAAAAAAGACCGGGAAAGTACCAAGTCTGCTTGCGGCATCATGAGCGTAACGCATCGGGAAATTTTCGCGTTCCGCCCTTGCCTCAAGTTCGGGGATAAGGCTCATGCCGATCAGCAGATACATGATACCGCTGTCGTATCCGAGCTGGATGATAAACTCCGGAAATCCCTTGTAAGCTCCAGGTTTGCTCTTGCTGAAGTTGAGATACAGATACCAGGCAAGCTGCCGGATAAGTTCATTCCGGTCAAATTCGGCGGCTTTGCCGATAACGAAGTCCATTTGCGCCTCCGGCAGTTGAGCCACCGGATAATATTTACGGATAAAATCCTCCTGCAGAAAATGAACTTTTTCCGGACATGATGCCGCAGCTTCATCCGCATTGGCTACGTTCATCCAGTTCTGGCGCAGCAATTTTTTCAACATGATAAAAGACCCCTGTCATCTGTTGTTTTGTTATATTACCGGCGGAAATTTCCCCTGCCGTCTGATAATATACATCATATCAGTTTTTTTGCACTGCCGGAAAATGATTTTTTTTATTTTTTACACCGTCACGGTATAAAAGCACCAAACGTACAGTACTGACGGCTGCGGGACCGGTCTGCTGTTTAAAGCCATGCTCCGGCAGAAATGAGTTTTTTTCTTATCATCCTGCCATCCAAATCTTTCGGCAGTATGCCGCTTGCGGCGGATTCAGCTGCGGCAAGTCCTGCCGCCTGACCGATGGAGATCACCGTCGGCATGATGCGGAAACTGCTGTGGATCACCGCGTCGGCGGAGATTGATCGGCCGCCGGTCAGCAGATTGTCGCAATCGGCGGCGACTAAAGTTCCGTATGGTATCTCATAAAATCCGCCTTCTCCGACACCCCGGATGACAGTTCCAGAACCGGTCGGGGAATGGATGTCCACCGGATATGAACAGCGGGCGACGGCATCATCAAAACGGGCGCAAGTATTAAAATCCTCTCCGGTGATCTTTGCGATACCTTCGACGTGACGGCTTTCGCGCACTCCGATCCGGACCCCCATCGACATCAAACGGCAGTTGCGGAACTCCGGGATCTCTTTTTTCAGCCAGAAATAAATATCGCGCAGCTGACGTCTTGCTTCGATCTCCGCTTCAGAGAGAGAAGATCCGTTCACCGGATCGCAGTTGACAACGCGCGTGGTGTTGAAGTGGACAACACTGTCATCACACAGCTCAAAGGAAAACAGCAGCACATTTTCGCGCGGACAGCGGATGTCTCCGCGTTTGACCGCTTCAAGATATGAGGCATTAAGCCTTTTCCTCAAATCAAAAACTTTGGCATCTTCAGAGTTTCTGTTCCACCCGGTCTCAACGTGGGAAAGTTTGAAGCAAAGTGTCATCGGCTGACATTCGCCTTTTTCATTGCCGAGCGTAAAGCGGCATCCGGCAAGCGCGGCAAGATCACCGTCTCCGGTGGAATCGACGAAGCATTTACCCTTTACCGCCACCTCGCCGCCCTTGGTATGACAACGGACCGCGGTGATCTTTCTGCCCTCTTTTATCACGCCGCAGACCTGATGATGATAAAGTATTTTCACCCCAGCCTCAAGCAGCAGATCCTCAGCGGCAAGAGCAGCAGCCTCTTTGTTGATACCGCGTCCGGAATAACCGTCAGGACGCTCTTCCCGCCGTTCACATACCTCCGGCGGCAGATACTTATTCATCGCTTTTTTCCACGCGCCGAAAACCGGAGCATCAAGCTCTTTCCCCTGATAATAACTGCACATGAAAGGAGTGACTTCAGCGATCGCCGCCATACCTCCGGGCAGTCCGTAGTTTTCGATAAGGATGGTACGCGCACCGTGTCCTGCACTGAAAAGCGCAGCTCCGATGCCGCCCGGTCCGCCGCCGCAGACCACGACATCAGCTTCATAAA
This sequence comes from Victivallaceae bacterium, assembly GCA_045532825.1. GTDB lineage: Bacteria > Verrucomicrobiota > Lentisphaeria > Victivallales > Victivallaceae > UBA1784. The sequence continues at coordinate 40,766 of JAZSGR010000129.1, forward strand.
CCACCGGCAGATCCAGTTTTTCTTCAACAGTTATGCAGTTCATACAGAATGATCCTTTTATTGTATGATCAATTTACAGGTTCGCTATATAAAATATCACAGGTCAACTTGAAATGTTTATGTTTTCATGCTATATTTGTATTGTTTTATGCTGAAAACTCCGGAAGCAAACCACTATGAACGGACAGGACCATCTGAAAAAACTGTATCAGGAACTTGCTGATATTGCAGCACTCAGCGGAACCTGCTGTATTTGGAAAACCGGCTCATCCCTGACCACTGAATTAAGATTGAAACAGCAGCGTATGCACGACTGCAGATTCTGCCTGGATATCAAGAAAAAATACGGTTCCAATATATGTATCCGTCACGACACGGAGACGATAGCCGGGCGTCTGCGGGTGAATGAGCCGCAAGCGGAACTTATCCGCTGCCCGGCGGGAGCGGTTGAATATATGATACCGGTTTCAGCTGACGGCAGGATACTCGGAGCGGTGCTTTCAGGTCCTTACCGCGGAGTCACCGGTGATCCGGAGCTGCCGGAGTGGCGCAAAAAAAAAGCTCCGGCACTGGAACGCATGGTGAATGAACGTATCGCGCCGCTGTGCCGGAAGATCTATCTGGAAACCCACAGTGACGGCATCCGGGATCAGCGCATAGCTTCGGTACTGGACTATATGAAAGAAAATCTTTCGCAGAAGATCACTCTCAAATCTGCGGCAAATCATGTATTTTTAAGTGAATCGCGTCTGTCGCATCTTTTCACGGCAGTCTGCGGAGAAGATTTCTCCAGCCATCTTGTGAAATTGCGCGTAAATGAAGCGAAGATCCTGCTGCGCGACACCCTGCTGCCGATCGGGGAGATCACCATGATGTGCGGTTTTATCAGCCGCTCGAACTTTTCAGCGGTATTCAAAAAACATACCGGTCATCCGCCTGCGGAATACAGAAAAATGATAAAGAAAACGATGAAACACAGTGACTTCTGACTGCCGCAAAAATAAAATATCTTTACGGCAGTCACGGATTGTTTTTCAGCAGAACTGTTTTACCCAGTCCGGATTTTCCGGACCGAAATGTTTCAGCATAACGATCGGATCGGATGATGACTCATTTATGATCTCAACTCCGTTTGCCGCCGCTTTTTCAGAAACAAAGTATTCATCAAAAGTCAACTGTCCGTAGCGGATGAGTGCCGGAGTTTCGATCTTCATGCCGTTGAGAGTACCGTGTCCCTGCATCATGATAAGACCGTAAGCGGCAGCGTCTTTCACCATGACCCTTTCTCCTGGATGAACAGTAAGCTCTTTGGCTGAAACTGCGGATGATTTGTAACATATCCACCTGTCGGTGCATCCGGCGGGAGAGTTATCCGCCGGAACCGGACGCATGAAACGGTGGGCGGCAAATTCCGGATCGGTATTGAGTTCCCAGTCGATGACATCCATGAGGTAATCTATGTCGCCTCTGCGGTCCTCCGGACAATCTTTCCACAGCAGAGACTCCGGCACGATCTGGTGATCGACCAGGCTCTGATACATGGCGTACACATCACTTGCCACCTGCGGCTCATAGGTACAGAAACTGCCGGGCGCATGAAGCACTCCCGGCGGAACATCCCAGCCGGTACCGGGTTCCAGACGGTAGGCGCGGGAGTAATTGGTTATTTTATTGTCTCCGCGTGTGAAGTTTTCCAGACACTTGCGGATATCTTCCCTGGAAGTTCCCGGTTCGATGCCGAAAAAGGTGAAGGGAAATCTGCCGTCATGGTTGTTGAGCTGCGGAGGGAAATAGTAACACTCCGGCTTGCCGCGCTGTCCGACCAGAGCCGCGTGGCGGTCATCATGGTGGATATGATGCGGCAGCGGACCGAGATTGTCAAAAAACTTGGAATACACCGGCCAGCAGTGGTAATTATCCCACAGTCTGCTGCCGATAAGTTCATCTTTCAGGAGTTCCACGGCTTCGGAGAGCGGAACCAGGCTGCCGTTATCGCAGACGACATGGCTCACACCCTCATTTTTTGCGGTAAGCGGTCCGTTGTCGGCTCTGGTGGTGCTGCCGAGCCAGCGTTCATCGATACCGCCGCGTTCACCGCCAGGAGCATAGTAATCATCCGGATGCAGTTTTATCCTGCGCCCCGGGATACAGAAACTGCGCGGCACCCACGCCGGTGCCAGACGGAAAATACCGCCGTTCTTTTCAAATGTACTTGAAAGATCCTTTTGTGACATGATACACCTCCTGTATTATTCTGGTTATTGTCCCATTTTTTGTGAAAGTTGTTCAAACTGCGGTGGCGCATCGCGGGCAATCCCGAGCCTTGCGCCTGTGCCGGTTCTCCTGTATTATTCAAAAATGAAGAACTCCGCATATTGAAGTTCATTTATATTCATCGTTATCCCGGTTCCGTCTCTTTCATACACAGCCGGAGTTCCGTCGGAGACCCGGATGATCTTTGAAAACTCCCACGGCACACAAAACTCAAGTTTCACGTTGTGCAGCGGAACTACCGGAAAATCATTCTGCCGATTGACCACAGCCAGCATGTGTCTGCCATTTTCCTCCGAAGCAAGAAGCGTAAGCTCAGCCGCCGGATGCAGACTGCTGCTGCCGGTCAGAAACTGCGGCAGAAACTCCTCAAACAACTGCCTGCCGAACTCCTGCTGGGAGTGCTGACGTAAAATGAACAGAGCCTGCGCCAGCCACACGCATTTGCCTTTGCCGTAAACATTTACAGTAAGTGCCGGAAAACCGGTCATTTTGCCCGGCGGATCAGAATGGATCGAAGCATATTTCACCGGATCTCCGGCAGGGAAATCCGGCATAGTCAAATACGCTCTTACTTCAGTATCCCGGTGCGGAGTCACCAGCGGTACCGGATTGCGGGCAAGCAGCAGTTTGGTTCCTGAATAAGTGACTTTATCGGAATATTTTCCGCTGAAATCGACCCCGAATACATCAGCAAGCTGGAAATTGCCGCCGGAATTGCCTTCAAAATCCATTATTGAAGTATCTCCGGTGGCAATAAGAGTACCGCCTGAAGCAACAAATTCGCGGATCTTTTCACATTCTGCGGCATCAAGATAACTGCAGTTGTTGATGATGAGAGCCTTATATTTCCCCAGACAGTCGCCTTTTTTGACTATTTTGAAAGGTATATGCATACGGTTGAGGATCTCTGCGGTTCCCAGAGCTTCATCAAGCACCGCATTCTGCCTGACCAGCATATTATTGGCATCATCACCGGTAAAATCGCTGAATAAAGTACCGTTGAGCTGTTTATCCACGCAGCAGTTTATTGAAAAATAGATCCCGGTTTCGGCGGTAAGAGTAAAATGATTTTCCGCCACGGCTTTCTTGAACGGTTCAAGTTTTTCATTGATCACTTTGAGTTTCCGGTAAAAATCCTCATTCAGAGAACCATCCGGATTTATTGCATCGATGAAAAAATAAGCTCCGCCGTTGGCGAGGGTGGTAACTGCGCTCAAAAACAGTTCTTCATCGCATTTCAAAGAGGTGTGATCCCGCAGGTTGACACAGCGCGATGTCATAAATTCAAAAGGGATGCGCCGGGAGAAGGCATCAAAGGTCTTGACTCCGAACCGCTGCTGAAGATTGCCGCCGTAAAAATCTCCGGAAGCATAATCAGATACCTCTGCTATCCCGGCAGACTGTCCGAGGAACCAGCCGTGAAGCACGGGGGAAAACTGGTGAACGACATTGATCTGCGGTTTGCATTCCTTTGCCGCAGCGGTAAGTTCAGCGGCAAAATCCGCCAGGGACTTTTCGCGGAAACGCTGGAATGCGACCCATTGCGGATCACTCCAGTCGATCACCTGCGGGAAAGGACGTCCGAACTTTTCGCGGCATGCGCTGCAGCGGCAGACTGCGGGCCAGAAAGTCATATCAATGAAAATACCATCGATATCGTACTGTACGATCTCTCTGATCTGCGCTTTGTAGAACTCCACGGCATCACGCTGATTGGGGCAGGTAAACCAGTACCGTCCCCGGTGGTTTTCCCCTGCTCTGTTCACGATACCTGCGTGCGGAAAACGTTTTGCGCAGTCATTGTGATAAGTTGCGGTATAATAGGCGATCGGCGAAATATTGTTCCTGCGCAGCAAATTTACGGTCTCACCGAAAATATCCCTGCCCTCAAGATTGGCGTGCTGATGTCCGACGGCAGTCGGATAGTAGCAGTTGCCGTTGTGACAACAGGCGTAGACCATTGATGATTCGACTCCGGAAAGTTTGACCAGACGCACATATTCCTCCGGAGAAAAATTTCTCATATACGAGTCTTTCACATCGCTGATATGGTTGTCTATCAGCAGCCGGGAATAACAGTCAAACAGCTTTTTCACTAACAGGACCTCCATTTGAAACTTGACAAAACTGTATTTATGCGGTATCTTTTTACACAACAGTAAAAAATTACTTCATCAATCAAAAAGTAATATCACAAGTCAGGAAAAACAACAGTACCAATCAATCAAAAACAGCACAATTCAATCATGGATCATAAAAATTTCAACATCACCTGCGGCCGTTACTGGTACGGCAGAAATCATCTCGGCTGGATCGAACCCAACCGGCGGCTGTACGACAATGAAATGGTCTGGTTCACCGGCGGCAGCTGCCGGGTGATAACGGAAAAGGGAAGTTTTGACTGCAGTGACGGTACCCTGCTTATCATTCCGCCGCAGCTTGAACACTGTACAGTAAGTCTTACGGCATGTGACCGCTGGTGCATCCATTTCGACTGGTACGGAACAGCACCGGCATACCGGTGCGGGAAAGACATTCTGCCGATGACCGATCACTCTCACGTATTTGATCCGGCACTTGCGGCGGAACCGTATGGCGGAAACGATCTGGAATTTCCGGTTTGTTTCAAATTTTCCGGAGAAGATGTTTCCGCACTGACCAAACTTTTCCGGAAATTTTTCAGCACTCCGGGTGACACGCCGGGCGGCAGACTCACCAAGCTGGGAATACTTCACCAGATACTCGGATCCGTCATGACTGCCAAATGCGGCAGACTGCAGACGCAGGGAGCAAAATCGACATTTTTCCTCGCGAAGCAGCTGATCGACCGCAAATTCACTGACTGCAACCTTGAATTGAAAAAGATCGCCGGTGATTTGAGGATATCTCCCAATCATCTCAACAAACTTTTCCGTCAGAACCTGAAAACCACGGTAAGTTCCTATCTGCTCAACCGCCGTCTGCTCCATGCGGGGGAACTGCTGTGCAGTACCAGATCGTCCGTAGAGGAGACTGCTTACGCCTGCGGATTTTCCGATCCCAATTATTTCATCCGCTGTTTCCGCAGGAAAAATGGAACGCCGCCGGGAAAATTCAGAAAATCTGTGCAGGAATAAGGGCTCAAGGCTTGAAATAAAGGTGTTTTTGTGGTACTTTATAAGATACATCATATAAGGTAAATATAAAATGGAAAACACAAATTACAGCATCCGCAGTCTTACCGAAGAGATCGGTAAAGCTCCTGCAAAGTTCACCAAGGCAGACATCATCAGTTTCATCTGCGACAACGACATCCGTCACATCAACTTCCAGTATCCCGCCGGAGACGGCAGACTCAAAACGCTCAATTTTGTCATCAACGATCTGGATTATCTTGAAGAGATCCTCTCCTGCGGCGAGCGTGTTGACGGTTCCAGTCTGTTCCCCTTCATCGAAGCCAACAACAGCGATCTGTATGTGGTGCCCAAGTTCCGCACTGCTTATATGGATCCCTTCTGCGAGCTGCCCACGATCAACTTCCTCTGCTCCTTCTTCAACAAGGATGGTGATCCGCTGGCAAGCTCTCCGGAATACACTCTGCACAAGGCTTGCGAAGCCTTCAAAAAATCCACCGGCAGGGAATTCCAGGCGATGGGCGAGCTGGAATACTACGTCATCGCTCCGGATGAAGAGGTTTATCAGGCTGTGGATCAGAAAGGTTATCACGAATCTGCTCCCTATGCCAAATTCGGTGAATTCCGTCAGCTTTGCATGAATTACATCGCCAAAGCCGGCGGCAAGATCAAATACGGCCACTCCGAAGTGGGCAACTTCACCCTTGACGGCAAGATCTACGAGCAGAACGAGATCGAATTCCTGCCGGTCAATGCGGAAGAAGCTGCTGAACAGCTCACCATTGCCAAGTGGATCATCCGCAACCTCGCCTATCAGGAAGGACTGGATGTCACCTTTGCTCCCAAGATCACAGTCGGCAAAGCCGGTTCCGGGCTTCATGTTCATTTCCGTGTGATGAAAGACGGCAAGAACCAGATGCTTAAAGACGGTGCGCTTTCCGACGATGCCAAACGCGCGATCGCCGGACTCATGATGCTTGCTCCTTCGATCACAGCTTTCGGCAACACCAATCCGACCTCTTATTTCCGTCTGGTTCCGCATCAGGAAGCTCCGACCAACGTCTGCTGGGGTGACCGCAACCGTTCGGTTCTGGTCCGTGTTCCGCTCGGCTGGACCAGCAAGAAGGATCTCTGCAGCCAGGCAAATCCGGGCGAACCCTCGGCCCAGTATGACACCACCCAGAAGCAGACTGTTGAGATGCGTTCCCCCGACGGTTCTGCAAACGTCTATCTGCTGATCGCCGGACTCGCAGTCGCCTGCCGCTACGGTTTTGAATGTGAAAACGCTCTGGATGTCGCAGCCAGGACCTATGTCAACGTCAACATTCACAAGGATGAGAACCGCAACATCCTCGAAACCCTGAGTGTTCTGCCCGACAGCTGCGCCGCATCTGCGGAGTGTCTGGAACAGCAGCGCGGTATTTACGAAGCAGAGGGCGTATTCGCTCCCGCCATGATCGACGGCATCATTGCCGGATTGAAGACGTTCAACGACCGCACTCTCCGTCAGGATATCGGCAGCGATCAGAAAAAGATCCTTGCTCTGGTGGAAACCTATTTCCACTGCGGATGATCCTGCTGTAAGAACAGACCCGCGGGACTGCTGCAAGTTTCATTTGCGGCGGTCCCGCTTGTTTTTTGACCGCTGCGGTGTGACAGCCGTTTCGGGACGGCGGTTTGATGTCTGACCTGTCTGACTTGTCTGACCTGTCTGACAGCTGCGCCGCCGTTTTGAGGCGGCGTCAAAAATTTTATTTTTTATTTTTTGCGGTGCTGTTCGCGGTAGGCGCGCGGAGACACCCCGAAATAACGCTTGAACGCACGTGAAAAATCCATGAGTGATTTGTAATGACACTCAAAAACGATCTCCTTTATAAGCATGTTGGAACGCAGAAGCATCTCCGCAGCTCCGGTCATGCGCTCTTTCTGCAGAAACTCCATTGGAGATAAGCCGTGCACATTGCGGAAAAGTCTCCTGTAATGATCACTGCTTATACCGGCCCGGGCGGCGATCGCACCGAAGTTGAACCGCCGGAAAGGATCGTGTCGGATGTCATCTCCAAGCTGAACGATGTGATAAGGATTATCCGAAAAATGCTTTTCCGGACGCTCGGTGTCCGCCATGCAGCGCATGATCTTTTCCACGCAAAGTGTCAGTTCAGGATGATAATATGTCCTGTCGATACGGAAATATTTCAGCATTTCAAAAAATATCTCACTGATCGCATCAGGATCACCCGGTATCATAGATCCTTCCGGAAAAGAGCGGCAGAGATCCTTGTGTATGCGTTCGGCACGCGGTCCGGAGATATCACAGCAGAAGTGCATGAATTCCTCCTCCGGTCCGGTTTTGGAAATCAGTTCGTAACGTTTGTTTTTCTCCATCCAGAACATCGCAGGGCCTTGCAGATCAAGCGTTCTGCCTTCGCTTACCACCTGCATTTTCCCTCTGACGATAAACTCCAGGGAATACCCGGGGCAGAAAAATGAATAATGCGTTCTGCCCGGGAATGCCCGGTGCAATACCGTGATAAATGACAGGTCTGAAAAATACAACATTGTTTTTCTCCCGGAAATAGATGTTTTTTTATTATTTTCATTACTTGAATGAATATACAATCTTTTAACATGCTTGCAAATCTTTTTTTGCAAAAAATCAAAAAAATATCGCATTTTGACAAATTTTTGTCGTATAAAGCTATTTGCAACCGGCGAAACAAAGGTTATAATATGCACAGTAAGGGTGAAAATTCCAACAATCCAATCACAGGAGAAAACATGAAAAACGCAAGATCCGCTGTGCCTTCCGGTTCCCGCCGCATCCTTTTGACACAAACCGAACAGGCGGATCGACAGCGTAATAATTTCACGTTGATCGAGCTTCTTGTGGTCACTTCACAACTCTGCCGTGATTTTTTCAGAGGCTTTATTTGTACGGATCAGTACGGATGTGTACGGAAACATACGGAGAGTGCCGCTCACAAAAATACGTCGCATCATACTTGCAAAGCAAGTGCTTCATGTTTGCCGCAGGCAAACGCTTCATGCAGCAACGCTGCGCTTCACACGGCGGAGCCGTGCTTCATTCGATCAGCGTTCACGCTGATCGAACTATTGGTTGTGATCGCCATCATTGCCATCCTGGCAAGTATGCTGCTGCCCGCTCTCTCTTCTGCACGGGATAAGGCGCAGGCC
>JAZSGR010000125.1:0-4263 GCA_045532825.1 Victivallaceae bacterium
GATAATGTCCGAAATTTTGTGAAAAATTTATATTTTATCCTTATTCAGATATGTTTTTCTCAATTAAAATATATCACACAGCATGTTTTTTTTCAAGCTCAAGAAACGGTTCTGTCTGCGATCGGTGGCGCATCGCGGGCAATCTCGAGCCTTGCGCCTGTGCCGGTTTGGTCGTGTACAAAGGTACACTCCCGCACCGTACTCGGCGCAAAACTCGACCTTGCCTCACGCTGCATCCACCGATCGCAGACAGAACCGTTTCTTGAGCTTGAAAAAAACATACTGTGTGATATATTTTAATTGAGAAAAACATATCTGAATAAGGATAAAATATAAATTTTTCACAAAATTTCGGACATTATCAAAAAGTTTGAAAATCCCCGGAACGGCAGTTGTGTTTTTTTCTGTAAAGTACACATGGTGTCACTGCTTTGCAGACGGTTGCTGCGCAAGAGTTCTCTGCGCTTCCCGGATATCGGTTCCGGTTGCGGCGGCAAGGCGGATCACCGCTTTGCTGTATTGAACAGCGGAGATCACCAGTCTGCTTTGAGCTGCGGTAAGTGTACTCTGGGCTTCATTTACCCTGGTTATGGTTTCTCTGCCGTTGCGGTATTCACTGAAAACCAGATCGCGCTGTTCGCGCACCCATTGCGCCATATCCTGATAGACTTTCATCTGGAAGCCGGAGTTCCGGCAGTCTGCGCAGGCATCTTTTACTTCGGCAGCTATTTCCAGAAATCTGGAATTGAGTCCCCACATTGCTATTTTTTCCAGAGCCTCACTGCGGCGCAATTTGTTCAGAGAGTAAAATCCGCGGAAGATGTTCCAGCTGCCTTCTGCGCCGTAGGTGAATGCTCTCTGATTGCCGTGTGCGCTTGTGTAGCGGTAGTGTCCGTATTTTGCGTGATAGGTTTCGAGGGAAAACTCTGAAAACAGACGTATCACCGGGAGAAACTCCGAATAAACTTTCTGACGGTTGCGGTAGGCGGCAGCAAGCATCAGTCTTTCCTCTTTCAGATCAGGACGCTTTTTTACCGCAAGTTCAAGATAAAAATCCTCATCGTGCAGATACTCCGGAGTTCTTCCGGTGATTTTCTGAAGCTGTATGTCTGCCGGCATCTGCCGGCGGTCCAATCCCATGAGTGAAGAAAGGGCATGAAATGCCGTTTTGCGGCGGTATTCCGCATTGCTGATGCTGCTTTTTGCTTCTGCTGCGAGGATCATGAAATTGAGTACGGATGCCTTTGAAACATGACCGTTGCGGAACTGTTGTTCCGCCTGATGCAGCGCATTGTTCTGAAAGTCCAGATCCTCCCGGAAAATTCTGATTTCCTCCTCTGCCTGATACATATCATAGTAGGCGAATGCGACTGCTTTCAGCAGCAATCGTCTGACATTCTGTGATGCAGCCACGCTTTTGCGGTATTCCAGACGGGAGATGATGACTTCCAACTCTCTGGCAAAACCGTCGAACAGCAGATAACTTGCCCGGATGCTGCCGGAGGTGATGAAGTGATCGTTTCTTTTAAGCATCCCTTCCGGCGGATTTTTCAAATCCCATCCCCGGGACAGGGTGTGTGCAGGTGAAAAACCGGCATTTATTTCCGGCATATAAGCAGACAATGACTGATAATATCCATACCTTGCAGCAAGTACCGCCTGCGCTGCCGCCTGATTGGTCGGATTGTTGAGCAGGGCAGTCTGCATGGCTGTTTCCAATGTAAGTATACGGCTGTCCGGCAGCATCTGCGGACTGCGGGGTGAAAAATTTCTGCGGAAATCATCGGGCGTTTCAAATACGGCGGGAGCTTCCAGGCATCCGGAAAGCAAAAACAGCGGAAGCAGCAATACTGCCCTGTATAAAAATGACTGTCTGCGTTTTACCGCCGCTTGGGAAAAAAGTTTTATTGCCACAGGAACAGCTCCCAGAAAAACTGTCTGAACGGACGCGCCGGAATATCCAGTTCCACGTAGGCACTTGCGCCGAAGTGGAGCGGCAGGAACTTATCCGGATCAAGTATCCTGATCTGCACCGGATATCTCTGCGGCAGCAGAAACCATTCGTTCTCTTTTTTCACTTCAGCCATTCCGGTGTGCGGAGAGGTCGAACGCCGTTCAGCTCCCCAGTCGGTACTGCAGACTGTTCCGCGGTATATCCTGCCCGGATACTGCCGTATCCAGATGCGGGCGGAGGTCCCGGGACGGATCGCTGACAGTTCGCTTTCTTTGAAATTCGCCTGCACAAACCAGTCTGACGTATCGATAAAGGCGAACAGAATGTCTCCGGGTTTGTAATATCCTCCGGGGGACAGGGTCATGTTCACCACATAACCGTCACTCAGTGCGTTCACCGTTGTCTGTTCAAGATCTACGCGTCCGAGTTCCAGTTCGGCTCTGACTTTTTTGATCTGCGCGCGCAGAGCTGCACACTCGTGTTTCAATGCCTCTGCATTGTGAGCGGCTGCCGCCTTGCCGGCAAGGGAAACTTTCAGATTTCTTTGCTGACCGACGACGTAATCTTCTGAAATCGCCGCCGATTTGAACATTTTCTCCGCTCTGGTAAAAAGATAACGGTAATTTTCGATATCTGCGCTGAATGATTTTATTTCTTCCAGTGATTTTTTCCATTTTTCTTCACAGCTTTTCAGGCGGGATGAAAGTACCTCAAGCTCGTGTTCTAACGCCCGGACTTTCAAGGTGTACGGAACGGAAAAAACCGAGAACAGCGGAGTACCTTTTTTTACAAACTGATTGTTTTTTACAAAAATATCCGTGATGTATCCTGCGACCCATGGCGAGACCGGACGGGTGTTGGCAAATATGAACGCATTGGCTGTAAATGGTTTGATATGCCAGTACAGCCAGAAAGCCGCACAAAATATCAGAAAAATCAGCATTATCACCAGCAGCAGATATCGTTTTATGAAACTCATACGGTCTCCATTGCATCATGATCCGGATACGGCGGAGCAGCGATGACCAGCAGGGCACCGAGCAGGGTCGATAGCGAACGCGAGATAAAGGTGTCTTTGAAATGAAACGGCTGATATGTTCCTGACATCCAATCTGAAAAAACGGTGAGTGTCAGCATGAAAACAACGGAAAAAATAAAAAAATCCCCGTAATTGTACAGGATAAAAAATCCGGCAGCTCCCAATACCGGCACCAGATACACGAACCGGTAATCGATGCTGCAGAAAGTTTCAAGCAGAAATCCGCCTGCAATGATGCCGGCAGGCACTGCCGCTGCCCGCTGTACGGCAAGACGTTTTCCCGATTCCGGTGTCGTTTCGGACATGGATATGAACAATATCGTAAGCATCACCCATACTCCCTGTTTCAGCTGCAGCAGCTGTGCCAGCAGATTTCCGGCTGCAAGTTCTGCCGCAAGCAGGATGTTCCTGTACCATTGTACGCCTGATGTCTGTCTGAAAACCGTGATGTTTTCTCCGTTTTCCATACCGGGAAAGGATGTTACGGCTGCAATGATGATGACTCCTGCGAAAATATCCATACATCTGCCTGCCGCCGGTAAAAATCCCGGTTGCGCGGATAATGCAAGGTATCCGGTTATCATTACGATGCACCCGGCGCGGCGGTCGGACAGGGTGGAAAAGGTGAAAAAAGCAAATACTGCAGATGTGATGATCTGCAGCAGCGGCATGACCGCTGTGACCGCTGTCAGAAATTGTGCCGCCGAAGCGTAAAGTGCAAGGATCACGGCTGTACCGGCGCGGCGGCTGAACGGCGCAACTCCGGTGAGTAATGCCGAAGTAAGAAAGGTGAAAACGATTACCGGCATACCGGTATCCGGCATCCGGAAAAATCCCCGGGCTGCGGATATAAGCAGGATTGCTGCAAATAAAACCGCAGTCCTGCAGACTGCAGACCGTGAAAACATAAAAACTCCTCCTGCTGATATTTATAAAACGATTTCGCGTTTTTTCAACTGCTAAAATGAAAAACAGGGAAGAAAATACCGGCAGGGGAGGGGAGGTTCATTCAATGTTTGATGTCGATCCGTGATGGCGGAGGCGGATAAACTGAACGTTTTGCTTTTTCCGGTTTTCTGCGCTTTACTTTTCCTGTGAGCCGCAAGACCGCATCGGCTGCATAGAGTATTGCCATGATGATGTGCCCGGCAGCAGTAAGCACATCCAGTAAAAGCGCAAAAAATGTTCCGGCGGCAAGGCAGAACAGCACGATCGCAGACAGAACCGTTTCTTGAGCTTGAAAAAAACATGCTGTGTGATATATTTTAAT
>JAZSGR010000146.1:0-12162 GCA_045532825.1 Victivallaceae bacterium
CCCCAAACCCCATTCCCCTTTCAAGAAAAGCGAAAAAGTTTTTGCTGACGCAAAAACGACGTTATGTGCAGTACATGAAGCGTTTGCTCTGCAAGTATTATAAGAACTGATTTTACCTTCCTGCCCTCCATAGCCCGCAGGGCGGCGGAGGGTCAAGAAAAGCGAATAAGTTTTTGCTGACGCAAAAACGGCGTTATGTGCAGTATATGAAGCGTTTGCCTGCGGCAAACATGAAGCACTTGCTTTGCAAGTATGATGCGGCGTATTTTTGTGAGCGGCATTCTCCGTATGTTTCCGCACACATCCGTACTGATCCGTACAAATAAAGCGTTTGAAAAAATCACGGCAGTGTTGTGAAATGACCACCAATAGTTCGATCAGCGTGAAACGGTGTCGCTTTTCCAAACGGACATCAGTGTGAGATGATTTTGGTTTCTGCATCGTTTTTTCTCCTTTTTACTGTTTTTTACGCCCCAACTCATCTTTCCATTGCATTAATAGCTCTCCGGATGGAGTGGAATATTTTTCCCATTCCGGTTCCGGTAAACCGCACATTTTACTTTTACCTCTGCCCATATCGTGGTACGGCAGCAGTTCGGTATCAAGAACTCCCGGAAGAACAGAAATTTTTTTCAATTCATCCAGCAGAGCCGGTTCCAGATTGCAGCCTTGTACCAGTGGTACACGCAGAATGATTTTTGCTCCATTATCCGAAAGATATTGAAGATTTTTACGGATTTGACCGTAATCTCCGCCGGTAAGTTCCAAATAACGCTCCGGGGCGGATTTTATGTCAAAAAGCCACAGATCGCAAAACTCTGCCATGCGGCTGATAACAGATATATCCGCTGCACCTGAAGTTTCAACTGCGGTATGAAGCTGCGCTTTTTTTGCCGCCTCAAGCAGGGCGCAGGAAAACTCCGCCTGGAAGCATGGATCGCCGCCTGAAAGCGTGATGCCGCCGCCGGTCTCTTCATAATAAAATCTGTCGCGCAGAAGAGTTTTCATGACTTCGTCAGCGTTAACAGTTTTTCCCAGCAGTGCAAGGGCTGATCCCGGACACTCTCTGACACATGTTCCACATCCTGAACACTTTTGTTCAGGATTTCTGCGGCAGTTGTGTCCGGGGGAGAACTGACGGCATTTGCCGCAGGCAAGACAGCTTGCTTTGCGGAATGAAACCAGCGGATCGCTGCTGCGGGATTCCGGATTGTGACACCATTGGCAGTGCAGTGGACAGCCCTGCATGAAAACTGTGCTTCTTATTCCCGGACCGTCACCGGTGCAATAACGCTGTATGGCAAAGATCCTGCCGGAAATGTTATCTGCCATGGGCATTTCTCCTGATTATATCCTGCTGTACTTCCGGTGAAAGTCTGGTGAAAAATGCGGAGAAACCGCTGACCCGGACGATCAGATCCCCGTACTTATCCGGATTTTTTACCGCATCCTGCAGAGTTTTATTATCGGTCACATTGAACTGGATCTCATGTCCTTCTGAAATGATGAATTTTCTCACCAACGCCAGCATGCAGTCGAAACCTTTTTCATCAGAAAACATTTCCGGCAGAAAACGCATGTTTACGACTGTGCAGTTCTGGGCAGTGTAATCAGGAATGGTCACTGAGTTCATGAACGCTGTCGGTCCGTTTTTATCCATTCCGCCGGTGGGGGAGACCGCATCAGAAAGCGCAGTCCCGGCAAATCTCCCGTCCGGAGTCGCCGGTACCGTTCTGCCGCAGGATATATTCTGGATATTGGATGCCATGCAGCTCTTGAAATATCCTCCGTCACAGATACGCATATTTTCCGCAGTCTCTCCGCAGAGTTTCACAATTGATGCAAAGATTTTATCAACAAACGGATCATCATTGCCGTATTTCGGAGCGCAGTTGATAAGTGTTTTGCGCAATATTTCCGAACCGTTGAAATTATTGTGCAGAGCTTCGAGCAGCTCTTTTTTACAGATCCGTTTTTCTTCAAATACCAGTTTTTTTACAGCTGCGAGACTGTCGCATACGGTTGCCGGACCAACTATTCCCACTCCGTGCTGACGGGGAAAATCAGCTCCTCCGGCGTTGATATCCATGCCTTTATCTATACAGGAACCTGTCAGTGCCGAAAGCAGCGGATCGGGGAATTTATCAACAGGATATTTCAGCAGATTTGTATTGAACTGCTCAAGATGCAGCTTGAAAGCGGCTCTGACGGAGTCGGAAAATGCATCGAACAGCTCTTCATAAGTTTCAAAATCTTCCAGTTTTTCCAATGCAGTACAGAAGTTTTCCGCCAGATTAAACCTGCTGTCGCTCCACGCCGGAGCGCGTCCGGGGATATTGCCCTCCACACAGCCGAACAGCGCATAGTCCCGTGCCGCCTCCAATGGAATACCGCACTTCTGCAATGATGCCATGTAAACATGATCGTTCATCAGTGCCGGAAATCCGATTCCGGTTGAGATAAGTTTGATACATGCTCTTAAAAAACGTTCCGGAGTATTGCGGTTTATCCTGGCACTGAGATTGGTCGAGGCACTGTGCACCCGGTCTGCCGCTTCAAGGATCAGAAAACTCAATTCATTGCAGGCATCTGAACCATCCGGTTTCATGCCGCCGATACAGATGTTGGTTATCTGGTGCAGTCCTTCTATCTTGCAGAAAAGGTGACACAGCATATTCAACGCGGTTGTTTTATCTATTGAGTCATTCAGGAAATTTTCATAAAGATACTGATCCATCCTTGCAAGTGCATTGTGACCGCGCTTCTGCGCTTCAAGTATAATGAAAATACCCCACATCAACTGAATGGCTCCGGCAAAAGAATCCGGCGCCTGCCATGCGTTTTTGCGCAGAATTGATGCTTCAACAGGACGCTTGCTCTGGCTGAAGTCGGCAGCACGCAGAAAAAACTCCGAAACTGCCTGCAGAGATATGAGCATGGCAAGACTTTCTTCGGTGCGGAATTTTTTATATGCCGACCTGGCTCTTGTTATAAAACCGCCGATCCCCTCTTTCATCAGCGTGCTGTAATCAGGAGCAGTATGACTCCATCCGGCGGAAAAATTACGCAGACATTTTTCCGAGGCAAGGGTAACTTTTGCCTGATATTCTTCAATGGGTATTTCCGGCGGCAGCTCACTGCGGAAAAATAGTTCTATACCGCCGAAAAACATCTGATCCTCCGGGAAGTCCAAAGGCAGATGTTCAAGCGCGTAGCGGATAGATTCCGCATGTCTGATACAGACGGCTTTCTCTTCATCCGCAGTTTTCCAGTATTCCCCCTGATAAAACAGAAACAGATTGTATCCGGTCAGGCGTCCGCTCATCGGACCGCCATCCGGGGCTGTCGCGTGCTCCCGTTCATAGACTTGACGGAAATCTTTCAATCCGGAGATCTTTGCAAAAATTTCCTGCATGAAAGCCAGCGGGGCATCATGTGTTCCCGGGACGATCTTGAATTCTGATGATGTAAAATCCGCCATGCGTTTTTCAAGTTCCAGCATCTCTGAAACCGGCATTACTGTGTCATCCGCTCCGTGATAGAAGCACAGCGGCATCTTGAGGTTGGCAAAATTGCTGCAGACGTTGTGTTTTTCAAAGTCTTCAGGGGAATAATTTTCTGTGATCGCCTGATATATTTCCCGGGATGTTTTGTTTTCCCTTCCCGCACAATATTTCCGGTAACGGGCAATGTCGGTCGCTCCGCCCATTATACCAATACCGTCGACAAGTTCCGGATACTGTGAGGCAAAGATCAATGCTCCTGTTCCTCCCATGCTGCCGCAGAGAAAGAGAAAACGGGAAAATCCATATTGTTTTTTCAACAACTGCAGCATGTCGCGCAAGTCTGTCACCGCTGCCGGAGACATCCAGGCATTGCCCCGCAGATCAGGTGAAAAAAGACTCAAATCATACATTTTTACCATCGGGACCAGCAATTCGTTCACGTCTTTTCTGGTGAATGGCTGATCCCCTAATGAACCGTGTCCGTGAAGCCATACCAGACATGCGGTATTGCTTCCGGCATCGTGGAGATAATAATTTTCCTCCAAACCGTCCACGGAACTTGTGAAGGTGTATTTTTCGGCTTTCATCACTTTTTTCTCCGGTTATTCTGCACGGAAAACGGCTTTCACCGCGTTGCCGGATTTTGCGGCTTCTATCGCGGAATTGACTTTTTTCACCGGAAAACAGCGGAGCAGTTTTTTGAAAATCACCTGCAATTCCGGGTGTGCCGCAAGAAAATCAAGGTAAGTTGCGATATCCGCCATGGTGTACTGCCCGCTGCCGAAGATCTGCAGAGCCTTGAAGGTGATGAGATGCGGCGGTATGCTTACCTGTCCGCGGTCGGAATACTGACCGGGAACAAAATAACGTCCTCTGGTCCGCAGAAGAGACAGACCGAAAGGAAATGCTTCCGCTGCACCGCTGGTCTCTATCACGACATCTGCTCCATCACCTCTGCCGAGGGCGGCGGCTTCGGCAAGAATGAAGTTTCTGATCTCCTCTTCACTCTTCTTGCGGAAATCCAGAAAATGATCCGGCTGCAGTTCCATAGTAAGCTGTCTGCGTTCCGGATTTGAGGATGATCCGATGATGATCACTTTGCAGCCGTGTGCTTTGGCGTAAGCTGCGGCGAATAATCCGAGGGAGCCGTTACCCTGTATGACCACAAGTTCGCCTGACTTCAAACCGCCGCCGTAAGCACAGGAACGGATCACCGTCGGTCCTCCGCAGGGAAATGCCGCTGCCGCCATGGGGTCGACATCATCCGGCAGCTTTACCAGATTGGAAAAAGGACTGTAAAGATATTCTGAAAAACCGCCGTGAAAATGCGGAGCGTCATCTGCACTTTTTACATAAGTTACCTGAAACGCCAGACAGCTTGCTGTTTCGCCCGCCAGACAGTTGATACATTTGCCGCAGGCGATCGCCACGCATGCTATCGCCTTATCTCTGATATGCAAATTTTTTCCGAGAGCATCGACGGCTTCTCCGGAGCCGAGGGCATCGATTTCACCGATAAACTCATGGCCGATGACAAGCGGCATATCCGGCATACCGAGACGGCCTTCATATATATGGACATCAGTTCCGCAGATACCGCTGGTTATCAATTTCAAACCGGCAGTTCCATCTTGCGGTGCTGAAACCTGATAAGACCTCGTTTCAAATGCTTTTTCCGGACCTTTGAATATTGCACAAACCTTTTCCATCGCAGTCTCCTTGGGTTGAATTTTATCTCTTACGCTATATATTATACAACATAACAAGTTTGAAAACAATGAACGATACAGCAAAAACATATACGATGCAGCAAAAGCGGTGTTTTTATGCGTCATGATATTTCAGAGGGATTTCATTATACAGATTCAGAGAGCCGTCCGCATCCGGCGGCAGCAAAAATCTGGAACCGTGTACAGTCAGATGCGACCTGTTCTCTCTGTACCAAGAAGAAATACTGGGTGCTGGATTACAGTGTCACTCATGCCGGCGAAGTGCAGGTCGATGAGCATCCGTGGATCGAGCGTCCGGCTGGCATTGCCCACTTGTATCCTCCAGGCAGAGTTTACCGGGAACGCCATCAGCGGGGGAGCGTTTCCGGAGCTTTCTTTATGTTTACCGGAGAAAATTCCAACATCCGTCAGCTGGTAAGCAACAGCCGCGGATTTGCCATGATAAGCGATCCTGACGGTTTACTGCTTGAGTGCATCCGCAGGGGAGCGCGTGCTGCTGCGCTGGGCAACCGGGGATACTGGCAGTTCATCAAGGCTTTTGCCGATGCGTTGGAACTGCTGGAAAAACGTTTGAGCCCTGCGGAAACGGATTGGAGTTATCTGCTGGGCGGAAACAGAAAAATAATACTGCCGCTGGCAGAGAGGGTACTTGAATTTCTTGAACAGCATTACCGGGAACATTTTTCCATGCAGCAGCTGGCTGAACATTTTCACTGCAGTCAATCGACTCTGACTCATAAATTCCGGGAGGTGTATCACGAGAGCATCTGGGAGCGTCTTCAGAAAATCAGAATAGAACAATCCATTCCGATGCTGTATCAAAGCGGAACTTTGAAAGAGATCGCGTTTGAAAGCGGATTTGTCAACGAATTTTATTATTCAAAAATCTTTAAAAAGGTTACCGGTACTTCGCCTGGAATGTACCGGAAAAAAATCCGCTGACAACAGGTGTTTCCGGATGTCAGCGGATCATGGAGCTTCAGATCAGAACCATTTCAAACGGATCAAGGCTTCTTCCCATTGCCGTCTGCTTCGAATCGGTTGTATTGCCGAGCAGGGTTTCGCCGTTGGCAAAAGTCATGCATAAGACTCCGTTATCCAGAGCTTCGTAATGTTCAGGAGCTTCAAACAGCAGGTGGCGGATACTGCGGTAGAAATCGTAGTCTTTTTTGATTTTTGCAACTTGTGCCGGGAACTCTTCTGACGGATGATAACGCAGATCTTCCTCTCCCCACATCGATTTTTTCGGCATGAATTTCGAGTTTACATAATAGATCGGCCGTCCGCCCCAGAGATAGTTCCGCACGCGCAGGGAGGGATCACTTTTTATTCCGGCATTTACCGAGTTTGAAAAGTTGTTGTAAATTTGAATGCCGTGGTAGATCATCGGCCAGAGCGGTACATATTCATCGCAGACCGGATGAGCTGCCTTTTCCTTGAGGAAAAATTCTGTATACAACGCATAGTCAAGTACATCTGCGCAGAAATTGTGACCTCCCTCGGAACTTACTGCACCGATACTCCGACTTGCGTATTCAAGAATTTTATTGCGCCAACAGGCATTTTCTTTCCGGGTGAGCGGATGTTCCGGGTGACAGCAGCGGTCGGGAGGAACGATCGAGAACACGTCAAAGTAATGACAACCGTAAAAACCGGCAGCTTTGAGGTCTTCCATATCCTGTTTCAGATAATGACGGTATGCCATTTCCGGACAGAGATAATAGGATCTCCCGCCGCTCCACTGATCTCCGCGTTTTACCGAACCGTCAGGTTTCACCAGTATATCATTTTTATCCAGACGCTGTGAAATATTGTAGCCTTCGATCAGGTTGGTATGTGCCGCTATCAGATAACCGTAAGATCTTGCCTTGGCGGTGAGAGCTTTCAGTTCTTCGAGCGTTCCGCACTTGGGTTCGACAGGGAATACATCCGGGAAACGACCGTCATGTCCGCTGATGTTCCAGCCTACCAGACAGATGTTGGCATGTTCAATTCCCTGACGGTGGAATTCTTCTATGACAGCATCCACATCTTTCAGAGTAAGTTCGGCATGGACCTCCGGTTCATTTTCAAGAGTCTGATCTTCGACCGGGGAGGGGGCGGGTTTCCAGGCAAGGCGGATACGGATATCTATGCATTCACACAGTTCCCGCAGTACCGGACGCTCCGCCGCTTTGTCTTGCAAGGTGTGGATTATGCCGCGTTCAAGCTGGTCTTTGCGGAAATATTTTGCCATAGTCTGCCACGAGACATCAGCTCCGCAAAATGAGATGAAGTCGATTTCAATATCTTCGTAAGCCGGTTCTCCGTCAAGACAGAAACGGTTGATAAGGGTATATCTTCCCGCTTTTACTCCGAGAGTCAATTCAAAATCAAATTTCATTCCGCGGATAATGGCAAGGGTGGCATGATTATCACGGCAGATACCGTATATTTCAATGTTATTGCCGCGGAAAGTCTCTTCGCAATCTTCCCTGTCTTTGAAAAAAGTGATAAAAGAGTGATGAGAACCATTTTCGATATTGGGCATGAGAATATACCCGTTTTCTCCGGCAGATGCGGCAAAACGGTCATCGAGGATCTCCACCGCTTTTACTCCGGCTGGCAGACTTGATGCCGGAATAATAAGTTTTTTATCACATCCGGAGTACGCTTTTTCTTCGCATCTTCCGTCCGGAAAAATATAATGCAATTTTATCATAAAATGTTCCAACGTATAGATTTTTTGAATTTCTCTTTCCTGAAAAAAATGCACCGTTGCCGGTGCATTTTTTCAGTCTGCCTTATCAGAAACCGATCTTGTTTTCAAGATAATCACGCAGCTGGGTGATACCGATACGCTCCTGCTGCATGGTGTCGCGGTCGCGGACGGTGACAGCGTTGTCATTGAGTGAATCAAAGTCAAAGGTCACGCAGTACGGAGTACCGATCTCATCCTGACGGCGGTAGCGTTTGCCGATACTGCCGGTCTCATCGAATTCGCAGCGGAAGTAACGCTCGAAATTCTTGCAGAGCGCGTGAGCGTTTTCAGAGAGCTTCTTGGACTGCGGCAGGAATGCGACCTGGATCGGAGCCACCAGCGCGGGCAGGTGGAGAACTACACGTATATCTTCATCCTTGCCCTCTTTCTTGGTCGCTGCAACGTCTTCGTCGTAGGCGTTGGCAAGCAGAGCAAGCATGGTACGGTCAACACCGACACTGGTTTCGATGACGGTCGGCATCAGAGTCCGGCGGTTGTCGTGATCGATATAGCTCAGGTCCTCGCCGGAGAACTTGCTGTGCTGTGAGAGATCCCAGGTGCCGCGGTGGTGGACGCCTTCAAGTTCGCCCCAGCCGAAGGGGAATTTGACTTCGATATCGATAGCCGCTTTGGCGTAGTGGGCAAGTTTTTCGTGGACGTAGATGCGCATATTGTCATCGGTGAAGCCCAGCTTTTTGTAGTAGTTGATACGCTGTTCTTTCCAGTATTCAAACCACTTCATGCCCTCTTCACCGTCGCAGAAGAATTCCATTTCCATCTGGGTGAATTCGCGGCTGCGGAAAGTGAAGTTGCGGGGATTGATCTCGTTGCGGAATGCTTTACCGATCTGTGCAACACCGAAGGGCAGCTTCTGACGGGTGGCGACACGGACGCTGTGGAAATCCACGAAGATCGGCTGGCAGGATTCTGCGCGCAGATAAGCAACGTGTTCGTCATCAAAGACCGGACCGACAAAGGTTTTCATCATCAGGTTGAATTCTTTGGGTTCGGTGAGATCCTTGCTGCCGCAGGCGGGGCAGGTGGTGGGATCTTCCATCTGATCGACACGGTGACGGGCTTTGCACTTTTTGCAGTCGGTCATAAGATCGCTGAACTGATCGATGTGACCGGAAGCCTTCCAGATCGTGGGATTGGCGATGATAGTGGAGTCCAGACCCTCAATGTTGTCGCGGGTTTCGACCATTTCTTTCCACCACAGAGCTTCAACTGCGCGTTTCATGCGGCAGCCGTAGGGACCGTAATCCCAGAAGCCGTTGAATCCGCCGTAGATCTCAGAACTCGGGAACACAAATCCGCGGCGTTTGCACAAACTTACGATTTTTTCCATCAATTCCGGATTGGATGCTTCATCTGCCATGATAAAAATTCCTTATGATATATGTATTAGAGAATAGCCAGAAGTTCAACATCGAAGATCAGAGCTGCGCAGGGAGGAATCGCTCCCGGGGCTCCGCGGTCACCGTAGGCAAGTTCTGCCGGGATGAAGAAACGGTATTTGGCTCCGGTGGGCATCAGCTGGAGACCTTCGGTCCAGCCGGCAATGACCTGATTGAGTCCGAACTCTGCAGGTTCACCGCGCTGCACAGAGCTGTCAAAGACTTTTCCGTCGATCAAAGTTCCGGTGTAGTGGACGCGCACTTTGCTGGTCTTTGCAGGTTTCGGACCGTTGCTTTCGGCAAGAACCATATACTGAAGTCCGGAAGCTGTGGTTTTGACACCCTCTTTCTTTGCATTGGCTGCAAGAAATTCTTTGCCGGCGGCACGGTTGTTTTCGGCGGCTTCTTTCATTGCTTTCTGACCGGCAGACTGCACTTCCTGCTGGAACTTCTGCATGTTCTGAGCATACTCTTCCTGTGCGAGGGCGGGTTCTTCTCCGGCGAGGACGGTCTGAAGTGCCTTGACAAGTGCGGCAGAATCAATTTCCAGGGGCAGTTCACTGATGTTTCCGGCAATGTTCATGCCGAGAGCATAGCTCATTTTTTCGATATCGGTCATAGTATTGTTTCCTTATTTTTTTGTTAAGAAATTTTGTCATTTTATTAATATAGCATTGCCGGATGATTTTTTCAATTGCTGACATATCCGGCTTTATCATCCGGGGGATTTTTCAAGCCGATTTCAAAAAGATAGCGCAACAACCCCGATTTTTTGAATGACTTGCTTGAATTTTTGATGAACCGGAGTTAATTTAGAGTTCTTGTCCCATTTTTTGTGAAAGTTGTTCAAACTGCGGTGGCGCATGCATGTAATTTGGCGGTACACCTTGTCACGGCGCAGCCCCGCAGGGCGAAGACGGATCCCGCACCGTACTCGGCGCAAAACTCGACCTTGCTCCACGCTGCTACCACCGATCGCAGACAGAACCGTTTCATGAGCATGAAAAAAACATGCTGTGTGATATATTTTAATTGAGAAAAACATATCTGAATAAGGATAAAATATAAATTTTTCACAAAATTTCGGACATTATCAATTTAGAAGCCGCAGTAAAAATAATAAAAACAAGAGTGGAGTATTTTGCCGTGCAGAAAAGAGCCATTGAGACCAGAGAGAAGATTTTACGTTCGGCAACAGAACTTTTTGCCCGCAGCGGAATGAACGGTACGACCGTCGATCAGATAGCGGCAAATGCAGGGGTGAACAAACAGCGGATATATGCTTATTTCGGTTCAAAGGAAAAGCTGTTTGCAACTGCTCTGGCTCATGTTTTCAAGGAGGCGGAGCCGTTTGCCGAAACTATGATAAGTGAAGCAGAGGCGCATCCGGAAAAACTTACTTCGTGTCTGCTCGGCGGATTTAAAAAATTTCATGAAAACAATCCGTTGTTCTGGCGTCTGCTCGCCTGGGCTAACCTTGAGGATGCCCGGCTGCTCGACGGTTTGAAAGATGCAAGAAAAACTGAAAATGCCGCTATCAGGAGAGTTTTCGACAGAGCTGGAGAACTTGGGATGCTGAAAAATATCTCTTTTGAACAGTATCTGTTTACCATGCTGGCAGTACCGTGGTTTCTCCGGTCAAATGCTCTCACATTGCGGTACACTCTCGGTTATGATCCGCTTGACGAAGCGTTTGTGTCCGGCTTGTTTGACAGTTTGAACGGTCTTTTGCAGGATACAGCAAAATAAATCCCGCAACAGTTATTCTCTGTTCCGGGAGCGCCGTCTGCCGGGGGATATGCCGCTCAAGCGTTTATAGAACCTGCTGAAAGTGTAAACATTGTTGAATTTCATCTGGGAGGCAATCGTTTCCAGAGAAAAGTCCGTAAAATCCAGATAGCGGTTGATGAGATACAGCAAAGCTTCATCTATGATTTTTTTGACCGAATACTGTTCGTGCGGCAGATCGTGCTGTTTCAGGGTTTTACTGAATTGATAATTGAGCTGCGCAGTGTTCATTTCCAGTATTTCAGCGCAGTCAGAGACTGTAATACAGTAACCTGTCCGCAAAGCTGCTTCCCGTATTTTTTTGAAAAGCACCGGTTCGCCGGAGCTTTCTGTACCTGTATCCAGAAATTTTTTCATGCAGATCATCAGCAGACCTTCGATGATCTCCCTGGTCTCCGGATCTATCGGCAGCTGCATCCTGGCGGATGAACTGTGACACTGACGGAAGCTGGCGATGCACCATGAGGTGAATTTTGAGTTTTCAATATGCACCGGAGCCGCCGGGGGATTGGAACACTCGAATTTCAGAGAATAAAACTCATTTCTATCCGGATACATCACCTGGTGTGCGATGCCGGGTGGGACCAGAAACATATCTCCGGCGTGAAGCACATGGTCCTTATCCGCAAGATGCATGATGACGCTTCCCCGTACACAGATCTCCAGCTGGCAATACGGGTGATATTCAAAATGTATTCTACGGCTGCGGGAAAAATTTTCCCACGATCTTCCCCAGTACAATAAACGGATATTCATGATATTTTTCTGCAAAATGATAAAAATCCAGTTGCCTTTTCATCAATATAGCATTGAAAAATTATATATTCAAGTAAAAAATGAGTCATGTTGATATATGTGTGACGGCGTTTCCCGAAGTTCAGGGAAACGCCGTAATGAGTTGATCTTGAAAAATCCTCAAAACGTATCAGCTTTGATTTTTTTATTATTGTCCCATTTTTTGTGAAAGTTGTTCAAACTGCGGTGGCGCATCGCGGGCAATC
>JAZSGR010000210.1:0-5829 GCA_045532825.1 Victivallaceae bacterium
GCAAGGCTCGAGATTGCCCGCGATGCGCCACCGCAGTTTGAACAACTTTCACAAAAAATGGGACAATAACTATTTTTTTATTTTTATACCGGCGGGAAGTCCGAGCATCCGGTCTCTGTTGCCGGGCGCATTGCAGATCTCAACTGCGATCTCATGTTCACCTGCTTCAAGTTCAACTTCCCAGTTCCACGGCGGAGCGATACGTATCCCGCACTCTTTGCCGTCGATGAAAAGTTGTGCTGAATCTGAAATACTGCCGAAGACAAGAATATATCTGCCGGAGTTTTCAACGGTTGTACTTGATCTGCAGATCGCAGAACCTGAATAACTTGCGTATCCGGCTTCGCTGAAATCGAATTTTTCCGTGAAATCATAAACCGGTCGGGCCGCTGTCAGGATCGGATAACTTTCGTTGCCGCGCGTTATTTTTGCACTGAAATTCCCCCGCAGATACGGCGGATTTTCAAACAGCGGATTGCCGGTGTAAATGATCTGGTTGAATAACGGAGAACGTCCGGTCTTCAGCAGATGCGTGATGTCGCATTCCAGTTCGCGGCAGTCGCGGAACTGTGCCGGAACAAAATCGCTCACCGGTGTGCCGTTGACGGAAAAACTGCCGTTTTTCAACATCTGTTCTTCGATCACCAGTTTTATTTCAAAACCATCTGAAGCAAAGAAACGGCTGGTGAATTTTGTTGCCTCCGCAAGCGGAAGCGGTTCAAATTTTGCAGTTGAAAGCAGTTCGGTGTATCCGCCCGGATATTCCCAGAAGGTCAGCGGTACGCTGTTCGGGGATACAAATTTGAGCCGCCACTTTTCCGGCATTTCAACCGGCACTGCGGCAGAGTTACGGAGTTCTTCCGCAATACATGAGCTGCCGGGAGCAAGTTCGACATCTTTACCTTCAAAAGTTCCCTTGAACGGCAGGTCGGCACGGTTGAAAAGCATGGTGACAGTGGAACCATCCTGCTTTCTCACCCGGCGGATCATGACCGCTTCTTGGCCGGTTCCTGCCAGATCGAATCCCGGCAGTTTTTCAACATCATCTGTAAGATATGCAGCGGCAAAACTCCATGCAGGAGCACCATTGACATCTATGAGATGCGGAATTCCGCCGTATATCAGCAGTTTGCCTCCGGCAGCTGCGTATTTTTCAAGATATTCTGCCGTGGATTTCGTGATAAGCGTGGTGTGTGCGATGATGAAGTACGGACGGCGTTTTATGTATTCTGCGATATCCTGTTCAGCCAGGGTGATCTCATCTATCAGTTCAAAGTCTTTCTGATGAGAAACAAGTTCTTCTGCAAAGTTATGCAGAGCGGTATCAAGATCATCCCGTTCCGTGAGCAGACTCATGTACATCGCTGACGGATAGAGCATTCCGGTACTGCATTCGTGAGTTCCGGTAAGCTGCAGACAGCGTTCTTTGAGATAGCGGAGAAACTCCTTCATGTGTTTCCACTGTGAGTGCTGATAGAAGAGAGAGGGGGGAGTCTCATCCCTGCGTTCACCCTCAAGGGAATATGCAAGCCCGTGGATGTTGAAGTAGTTTATGCCGAGAACCAGATGATAGTCCGCCATGAATTTCAATTCCTGCAGCGATACGGAATCTCCGCCCACGGCGAAGGCGTCAGCTCCGGCGGCGGCTTTCCCGAAAAGGGAAGCGGCAGATGAAACGGCTTTCAATCCCAGATGATGGGCGCAGTCGCCGATTCTGCCGATACCTCTGCCCAGCGGATCGCCGCAGGGAATATCCAGATATTTGTAGCAGCGCAGTTCATCCGGCCAGGTGCGGTTGGAGTAGCTCAGCCATTCGGAACGGCAGAGATGTCCGACGCTCTGAATGGAGTTTTTATTAAGATATTGACGGAGATTTTCCAGATAGTTATTGCATATCAGCCGGTGCAGAGTCAGGCGGTAATCCATGCGGATCTTTGCGCTTTCAGTTGAAATGTCGCAGAAGAGGTGCGGCAGCAGCGGCATTATATCGTATCGGTGATCGGCTTTGAATTCCTCCGGAAATTTTCTTGTCCACGGAAATCTGCCGTCCGGAGCCGGTTCGTCGAGGAAGGATGAACAGCATGATTTCATGCGTTCTGCTCCCATTTTTTCCTTGTATGCTTCGTGAGTGAGCTGCACGAGGATATCGGTGGTTTCCCGGTTGAGCAGATCGGTATTGTGCCGTCCGTATTCGCGGATTATTTCAACTGCGATAATGGTGCAGTCTTCTTCCGGAGTGTATTCTACAGCAAGGCGCGGAGTATCCATGCTTCTGCGCCGGTGCGGCCAGAGATAATGTCCGTTTGGGGAATAGGCTCCGGTCACATATATGGAGCTGTCCCAGTTGCGGCGCAAGGTGCCGCAGTATTCTGAAATATCGGTGATGTCTCCGGAATCATTTACAGCGAAACATCCTGCGAATGCACTGCGGTCAGAAAAATACTCCTGTACCGCAACACCTTTTTTGCCTTCAAATATCAGCGCATTGAGTTTGGCTGAATTCAGTTCCGGATAGTTGTTTGCGATGCGGCTTCCGGCACATCCGGAGGGATAATTATCCTCATCCCAGATCGAAAATTTCACCCCTCTTGCTTTAAGGGTATCTGCCACGGTATTGAGGGCATCGAACCAGCTTTTTGAGAGATACGGGGTTTTCATTCCGGCGCGGGCATGGAGATAGATCTCTTCAAAACCGGCATCGCAGAGCAGGTTGGTTTGTTCTTCAAGCTCTTTTTTCCGCAGATCGGAGTTTAAAAAATATTGGCAGGCTATGTGCAGCATAATGATACTCCCAAATGAATAATACTTTTTCAGTGATGAAATCCTGTTGCTATAATATTACACCGGAAAATCTTTTTGCAATACAATATTTTATCATTTTGTATTGTATTTTGTCAAAAAAGCACAGCTTGTATCAATAAATGTTGTTGTTCCATTTTTGGAGCTTGAAAAACATGCTCAAGAAACGGTTCTGTCTGCGATCGGTGGATGCAGCGTGTAGCAAGGTCTTTTTTTTGCGCCGGGTACGGTGCGGGATCCGTCTTCGCCCTGCGTGGCTGCGCCGTGACAAGGTGTTCCGCGAAATCCCGGTGGAAAAATGCTTCCCGCCGGGATGAGGCGGATGTGGTATCAATGTGCGTTTTTTCGAGAGGCGGAAATGCGTTTGCAGATTGGAATTTTCTCCGGATACGTTATATTGGAAAAAGAAGAGGAGCATGGATCCGGTTTTCGATCCGGTGTTTTTCTGCTGCATGGCGGAGCGGTACAGATTATCGCCCGGGCAGAAAACGGAGCGGGGGATCCGTGGATACAATGGAGGAGCAGGTTATGAAAATGACAACCGCTGATTGGCCGGTGATGATCGTTTCCGGTGAGTTTGGTACCGGTAATAATGAAGGTCACCGACTGAAGGAATTGTTGGTGGAACTCAGACAAAAATCCGGATGCAGCGTCATATGCGCAACAACTTATGAAGATGCAGCCGGGATATTCGCCAGCCGGGCAGATATCGGATGCACTGTCATCGACTGGGATCTGAAATTTGAGGATCATGATGAAAAAATGTCCCCGGAAAAACTGCTGGAACAGATCAGGGCAAGAAATGCAAAAATTCCGGTCATCCTGCTGACCGATCATCTCGAAACGGAAAACCTTTCTGAAAATGTTCTCCGGCAAATCAATGACTGTCTGTGGAAAACTGCCGATACTGTCGAATTTATCGCCGGCAGGATCGCCAACCGGGTCAGGGAATATGCCGGAAATGCCGTCCCGGAATTTTTCGGAAAACTTGTGGAATATTCAGAACGTTATAAATATGCATGGCATACTCCGGGACATCTGGGAGGACTGGGATTTCTCCGGGCTCCCGCAGGTGTCGCTATGTTCAAGTTTTTCGGAGAAAATACTTTCCGCAGTGACCTTTCCATTTCCGTTCCGGAACTCGGTTCACTGCTGGATCATGAGGGCGCAGCAGGAGACGCCGAACGGAATTCCGCAAAAGTCTTCGGCTCCGATCAAACATATTATGTCCTGAACGGAACCAGCACGGTCAATCAGATCATCTGGCGCAGTCAGGTACTGCCCGGGGATATCGCGCTGGTCGACCGCAACTGTCATAAATCACTCAACTATGCCATGGTCATCACCGGAGCCGTACCGGTTTATATGATACCGCGGCGGAATGCCAGAGGGATCATCGGTCCGGTCAGAAGATCAGAGTTTTCAAATGAGTCGATCAGAAAACGTATCGAAGATCATCCGCTTATCAAAGACAAAAAGAACGTATCCCATGTGAAGATGAGCGCACTTACCAACTCAACATACGACGGCGTGTGTTACAATACCGGTGCGATCTTTGCCGCTGCCGACAGAAACGGAATGATCGAAAATTTCCACTTCGATGAAGCATGGTATGCCTACGCTCATTTTCATCCGGTCTATGCCGGACATTACGGTATGGCTGTGAAAGATTGCCGGCATCCGGTATTCTGCTCCCAGTCTACTCATAAACTTCTGACCGCTTTTTCCCAGGCTTCCATGCTTCATATCCGCAACGGCGCGCAGCGCAGTATAGATCCTGTGCTGTTCAACGAGTCGTATATGATGCATGGATCGACTTCTCCGCAATACAGCATGATCGCCTCGCTGGATGTCGCAACCAAAATGATGGAGGATAACGGAAAAACCATACTCGGGGATATTATCCGTGAAGCTGTCCAGCTGCGCCGGAAAATCGCCGGACTGGAACGGGAACTGCACCGGAAAGGAGACTGGTTTTTCGGAATGTGGCAGCCGGAGAGTGTGAAGTGCGACGGAAAAACCATGGATTTTGCCGACTGTCCCGCAAATTATCTGGCGGAAAACCAGGCACCGTGGATACTTGATTCCGCAGACAACTGGCACGGGTTTGAGAATATCGAAAAGGATCATGTGATGCTCGATCCCATCAAACTCACGATCCTTACTCCCGGGATCGACAACAAAGGATTTTTTCTCCGGCAGGGCGGTATTCCGGCTGCTGTGGTCAGCAATTTTCTTATCAAACACAATATCGTATGCGAAAAAACGGATTATTATTCCTTCCTGCTGCTGAATTCTCTGGGAACCAACAGGGCAAAACAGGGATCGCTTCTGGCGGCACTGTTTGAGTTCAAAAAATTTTACGATTCCGGAACTCCTCTGGAGGAGGTTTTTCCGGAGCTGGTGAAAAATTATCCGGAACGCTACCGGGGGGAAACATTGAGATCTCACTGCGAAGCCATGCACAGTTATCTGCGGGAAAATAAAATACTGGAATTGATGCACCGTGCGTTTGAGGTCATTCCGGTCCCCGCCATGCTTCCGGTGGAGGCGGCGGCTTGTGTCGTACGCGGGAATGTGGAAATGGTCGATGTTTCTGAACTCCGTGACCGGATCGCGGCTGTGATGCTGGTTCCTTATCCTCCCGGTATCCCGGTCATGATGGGTGGCGAAATGATGTCCGGCGAAGCTGACGCCATTGCTGAATATCTGCTTGCCAGAGAGAATTTTGAAAATGCTTTTCCGGGGTACGAAGGCGATATCCACGGTATCACCCGGGAAAAACGCGGCGGAAGGATCGTTTTCCGTACATTGTGCATCAAAAAATAAATGCGGGAGAGGTGAAATATGAAAAAAACTTTTATGAGCGTCACCACCATGTCGCTGTTGACTGTGGCTGCAGTGTTGTCATTGCGCAATCTGCCGTCTGAAGCGGAATACGGTTACAGTGTGATCTTTTATCTCATCATGGCGGCTGTGTGTTTTTTTGTGCCGTCCGCGCTGGTATCGGCGGAACTTGCCTCAAGCTGG
>JAZSGR010000133.1:0-4700 GCA_045532825.1 Victivallaceae bacterium
AGTTTTCATAGTTTTCATAGTTCTTTAAACCGCCGCCCCCAAGCGGCTGTCACACCACAGCGGGTATACCGCATTGGAGCACGACCGGTATTGCCGCGCGCTGTTTTTACCGTCACAAGTCGATCGGAGCGTGATAGTCCGGACCGCCGCCTGAAACGTATCCCCGGCTTTCACCGCGAAGGCTTCTGCTCACCCAGAACGAATAAATTCCGGCATTGCGGAGAATAAAACGGATTTTCACCGCTTTGCCCTGCAAAGTTTCAAGCCCGGCATTGCGCCACTTCAGCATGATCTTCGTGTGATCTCCGGAGACAGCCAGACAGTCATCGGCGGAAAATCCGTTTATCAACCTGCCCTGTTCATCCAGAACTTCCGCCCGGACTTCGCCATGCGGTGCATCGATGTTGACAAAAAGATATTTACCGTCAAAGGTGAGTTTACGGGTGGTTATCATGCCGCCGTTTTCCCCTGCATCCATCGAAGCAAAACCGTCACGGCGGAGAAATGCGATCCCGGTCGCTCCGTTTTCATACATGGAGTGCCTCAAGCCGCCGCCGGGATTTCCGCCGAAACCGGTGAAGTAAAAGGTAATTTTATCCTCACTTACGGTACAGATATTGCCCAGAGACTGCACGTACCCGCGGTTCCAGGTATCCGGTTCCGGATAGATCGCACATTTTCTGTCAGGACGCGACCAGTGGAATCCGTCGCGGCTGTAAGCAAATTCCAGTCCGGTGATCTTGGGATAGCC
Organism: Victivallaceae bacterium; assembly: GCA_045532825.1. GTDB lineage: Bacteria > Verrucomicrobiota > Lentisphaeria > Victivallales > Victivallaceae > UBA1784. The sequence goes on from JAZSGR010000133.1 coordinate 752, forward strand.
GCTCTCTTCGCAGTCCTTATTGGGCGGACCGTAATGCAGCTGGAACATACCCAGCATCAGGCTTTCATAAGGAACCGCATCAAGATTATAAAGCTGCGGCGGGATATTCAAATTAGGATCAGGTGCATCAAGCTCATCGACTCCCGCCCAGTGTACTGCGGTCTTTTCATGGTTCTCCGCCGCAAGCGCGCCCCATTGTGCGGCAGTGAAAATATCATCACCTTCGGCATAATCACGCATACGCAGCATGGGATCATGTGCATACGACCGCAGACTGAAACACCACTTTTTGCGGAACGGATTGAAGAACATGGTCGTGCGGTCACCGGCAAATCCGGTGGCAGTCGGCAGACTCCAGTGGATGCCGTCAGGCGACGTCATCACCATGCCGCGCGCGGCGGGATAACACGGCTCCATGACAAAAAGTTTGAATTTCTGCTGCGGATCAGTCGTATAATAGTCATGGATAACAGTCCATGAGTCGCTTTTCAAACCGAAAGGCAGTACCCGGTTGGTTCCGGGGAACACATCAAGATCAGGACGTATCCAGTTGACCCCGTCGGTACTTTCAGCATAGCAGATATAGCCGAGAAATCCGGCTTCGTACCACATGCGGTAGATGCGCTTTTCGTAATCATACCACACGCCGCCGCTCTTGGGACAGGCACATGAGGCATGTTCACCGTTGCCAAGCTCAAGTTGAGTTTCCGGCTTCAGTATCGGATTGCCCGCATATTTTTCCGGATAATGGAACGTCTTTTTACAATCGGTCGACTCGATAATAAAATCATCGGCAAAAAGTTCCCTGCCGGTACCGGTCTTTATGACTTCCGGCGGATCATCCAGATACGGGACCGGAAGACATTTGCGTTCTTTAAAAACTTCCTGCGGATACTCCGGAAGTTTCTCCGGAAAAACGACACCGTTGTACAAACATTGAGCTGACATAAAAATCCCCTGTATTAAATATCAAGTCAGGGATAATATACCGCATTACGCAAGTATTTTCAATGGCTGACAATTATTTTTTCAACTCAAAAACTCTGGTGGTTTCGCCGTTGACCGGAACCGTCACGCTGCCGCCGGAAACTTTTAACACTTCTCCGTCGGCAAAAAGTTCAGCAAGCTGACATTTTCCCGGCAGTCCGGTAATTTTCGCATTCACAGGAGTTTTTCCCTTGTTGACCATGACCAAGACCGAACGCTCCGGAGTCTGCCACAATGCACACCCGACCGCCTCCTGATTCGCTTTTACCGGAATTCGCTTACCGGAGAGGATCACAGGAGAAAGTTCCTCAAGCTGGGCATTGAGTCCTTTGAAAACCGTCCAGATCGAAGGAACGGTACGGACATCCCATGATCCCTTGTCGATAAAACTGTACCACCACAAGCCTTTTGCTCCGCAGATAAGGGCAAGATACGCCATGGAAACCGTCTGCTCCGGAGTCTGCGGCACACGTTTGGGATCGTGCCAGTGGATCCAGCTCTGCAAGGTGATCTGCGGAGATTTTCCCTTGCCGGCAGCTTTCACGACCAGATCGACCGACTGCGCCAACCGTTCAAGTCCGCCGAATGGAATGACATAATCGTGCGCGGCAATGATATCCACACAGGGAACGAACTTTCCGGCAGCCGAAGCATTGGCAAGGCTGATGCGCGAAAGTCTGCCCGGAAACGCTTTATTTACCTGATTTACCGTAGCCATGATCTCTTCAATACTGACATTTTTGATATCCGGCTCATCGACCGGATCAAAACTTATGATCGTTTCATGTCCGCCGATGACCTTCATAAGATCAGCAAGAGCCTGATTTTTGATGAGTTTCAGAACGCAGTTGGCATAAAGATCATTATCTTTCATGTTGTTGAGCATTTTAAGATAAGTCTGCGGTCTGCTTTCCCACGCCTGTGCGCTGTTGAATCCGGCATCAGCGATCTCGCGGAAATTTGCGGCGGTGTAAACGTGATAAAGCCCGTTGAGCAGTACCGGCTTGCCGTTGATGAGCGTATTGCCGCTGCCGTCGACCGAAATGGATTTCACCGGCAGACGTCTGGCGTAATGCGGTCGGTCGATCACCCGCAGAAATGATGTACTTTGGGCAAGAGTTTTTCCAGCCGCATCCAGTGCGGACATTTTTACCTGATATTTGCCTTTTTTAAGCGGCTCTTTCAAAGAAAAAGTATATACCGCATGGCTGTTGAGTTTTGCCGGAACAGTTTCAGCAGCCTTCAACTCCGGTACCTCAAACGTGATCTTTGCCGGAGTTTCCGCTTTGCTCAGCAGATCAGCACTGACCCGGTATCCCCAGGGAAGTTCTTTTTCCCCGCTGTAAGCGTACACCGGGGCAGAAAAATATGCCGGAGCCGCGGCAATAGCTTTGCGGGCATTTTCCGCCTCAACAGGATCAAGTTCCTCAAGTTTCAGATTGCGGTACTGTGCATATCCATCCAGATGCGGCTGATGATAATACACCTGCAGACTTGCAGTTTCCGGCTTGGTGAGGAAGATACCGGAAAATTTGTTGAATTCCAGAAATGCCGGTTCCAGTGTTACCACATCCGAATAAACGATGCTTTTGCCGTTTGAGCGGATGTGACGTACACTTACCTTCAATCTGCCTTTACCCGGTTTGAACGCAGTTTTGATCTCCACACTCAGGCGGTACCAGGTGTTGGGTTTCGCCTTGACTATCCGGCTGCGGATATTGTGATAATTTTTAGCCGGAGCCCCGTGGAACACCGTTTCCAGCTCGCGCGGCTTATCCAGCAGCACCTCACCGGCTGACAGAAAGACAGCAGAAGTGAATATCAGCAGAAGTAAGTTGAATATCTTTCCCATGATTTATCCTTATTTAATATTATCTGAATGTTTTCTTGAGGTCGAAAGTATTTTCTTTCCAATGCACATTGTGTACACTGCCGTCGGTCGCGATCACATTTGCTGTACGGCTGTGACGGTATTGGATGACATATTTATTGGTGCTGTCAATAACCGGCCAGGTATTGGCGGTGAATACAACATGATTCGCATCCGAAATGAGAGCTCGGGAAGAAGCATTGGCAAGTTTCACCAGACGGTGACCGCGATTACTGCCGTCGGTTCTGCCGCCGCTTATAGGAGTCAGCGTTGCATAGTAATTAAATCCGTAATCGGCACTGGAGTAGGAACTGTTAGCAACCGACCACCCCCTGGAAAGCGTATCACCATCTTTTGCACCCGGACAGAGAAGTATTTTGGAAACATTGCTATCCACACGTGTAGGATATTGCCTGTACCAATCGGAATTTTTATTGTGCGCTGAAATATATTTGCCGACATACAAAGCATCAACCCAGTAATACGGATAAATCGCAGATGTTCCAGAAGCCATATTGATCGGTCCTATCCAGCCATCGTTATCATCGCAGTACATAAAAACCGCAGTGGAGATCTCCTTGAGATTGGATGTGCAGTTCACCGCCTTCGCGCGCTCCCTCGCCTGCTGAAGCGCCGGCATCAGCATCGCCGCCAGAATCGCAATAATTGCAATTACGACCAGAAGCTCGATAAGGGTGAAATGGGCGGCGGGGAGAGAGGAAAAACTTCTTTTCCCGGGAAAAGAGGTTTTTCCCCTCTCCCCGCACCCCTCTCTCCTTTTCAAGAAAAGCGGCAAAGTTTTTGCTGGCGCAAAAACGGCGTTATGTGCAGTACATGAAGCGTTTGCTTCGCAAGTATTATAAGGACTGGTTTTATCTTCCAGCCCTCCATAGCCCGCAGGGCGGAGGAGGGTCAAGAAAAGCGAATAAGTTTTTGCTGGCGCAAAACAAGAGTTATGTGCAGTACATGAAGCGTTTGCTTCGCAAGTATTATAAGGACTGGTTTTATCTTCCTGCCCTCCATAGCCCGCAGGGCGGAGGAGGGTCAAGAAAAGCGAATAAGTTTTTGCTGACGCAAAAACGGCATTATGTG
>JAZSGR010000050.1:0-2217 GCA_045532825.1 Victivallaceae bacterium
AACGGACAAATCGCATGGTAAGCAACTTGTCCGTGAAAGTCCGTGAAGGTCTGTAAACACTGCTGTGAGGCTGATTTATGAAGCACTTGGCGTCTTGCATTCCTCCGGCGTGTCAGGCACACAAAAGTATGAAACGGCACAGAGCAGCATGAAACACACCTTGCCGGACAGAAAGCGAAAGCTTGCCGTCTTTGTCATGCTATTCTGTACCGTGACACGGAGCGGATAAATTTCCATCAATCAAAACCACCGACCGGGCCGGTGGTTTTGATTTTTACAGAAACAGCTTTTTTTATTCTTCAGCCTGTTTCTCTGCCTGATGTTTGGCGATGATCTCCGAAGCCACATTGCCCGGAACCTGTTCGTAGCGGTTATGTGATAAACCTGAAGACCCTACTACGTTTTCTACGATTTTCACCTTTCGAACCAGGAAAAACTCTCTCTGTTGTCCTTCACTTTTTACCCGTTTAATCCCCGTCAGGTAATAAACAGCGGCTCCGATCCGTTTCTAACGTTTTCAGGTGCAATTTTCGATCTGCACAAGCTCCATTGAGCGATTATTACCGTAGGATAAAGATGTGCCTGATAGAGAAAAACAGCAAAACTTGCAAAAATCTCGAATAGATCACTTGATAAATGTAGTTCAACGGTGTATTCTAATAGAGAAAAACAGCAAAACTTGCAAAAATCTCGAATAGGGACAGGCATTTATGGAAATACAACGACAATTTTACCTTGATGAACTGATCCGCAAGCAGGGCAACGGTTTTGTCAAAATCATTACCGGGCTGCGGCGGTGCGGAAAATCTTATCTTCTGCGTACCATTTTCAAAAACCATCTGCTTTCCAACGGTACTGCTCCGGAGCAGATCGTGGAAATGGCATTTGATGAACGCGACAATAAAAAGTTTTGCGATCCGGATGTTTTTTATGAATTTGCCAAAGAGAAGCTCGCCCAACAGCCGGATACCATTTTCCTGCTTGATGAGATCCAGCTGCTTGGAGACTTCGAGTCTGTCCTCAACGGGTTGCTTGGCAAGAATGCCGAAATTTACGCTACCGGCAGCAATGCGAAATTCCTTTCCAAAGACATCATAACCGAGTTCCGGGGGCGTGGCGATGAGATCCACATGACTCCGCTGACCTTTGCCGAGTATTTTTCCATTTTCAACGATGATAAAATCAGCCGTTTTCAGGAATATATGATCTACGGCGGTCTGCCGCTGGTGGCATTGGCAGCTTCTCCGGAAGATAAAATCGCCATTCTTAACGCCCTTTATACCGAAACTTATCTGCGGGATATTGTGGGCAGAAACAAGATCCGGAAAGTTGCTGAACTGGAAAACTTGCTGGACATCCTTGCTTCAACCATCGGCAGTCTGGTCAATCCGGAAAAATTACGCAAAACTTTCCACAGCGTCAAGAATTCCAAGATCACTGTTGATACTATAAACAAGTACATTACTTTCCTGGAAGATGCATATTTGCTTGAAGCTGCACAGCGTTACGACATCAAAGGTAAAGCGTATATCGCTACTCCGCAGAAATATTATTATTCTGACTTGGGTTTGCGCAACGCCCGTTTGAATTTCCGTCAGTTGGAAGAAACTCACAGCATGGAAAACATCATCTACAACGAACTTCGCCACCGCAAATTCAATGTGGATATCGGCCAAGTTACCGTTAATGAAAAGAACCCTGGCGGTACTTACAGCCGCAAACAGCTTGAAGTTGATTTTGTTGCCAATAAAGGTTCAAAACGTTACTACATCCAGTCAGCATATATGATTCCGGATGCAGAAAAGCGCCAACAGGAGATCCGGTCACTTTTGAAAATTGATGATTCCTTCAAAAAGATCGTTATTACCTCTCACGCTCCGGCTCCGCTGTATGACGACAACGGCATATTGACTATAAGTATTTACGATTTTCTGCTGAATCCGGATAGCTTGGAACAGTAAAGACACTCTTTGAAACAAACTGGTGCCATTCTATATAACAAGTTGTCGGGTAATGGTTTACAATTAAATTATTCCGTTCGGGTATGACGGACAGATACGGACGGTAACTGATAAAAACGGACAAATCGCATGGTAAGCAACTTGTCCGTGAAAGTCCGTGAAGGTCTGTAAACACTGCTGTGAGGCTGATTTATGAAGCACTTGGCGTCTTGCATTCCTCCGGCGTGTCAGGCACACAAAAGTATGAAACGGCACA
>JAZSGR010000105.1:0-10356 GCA_045532825.1 Victivallaceae bacterium
GGGCCATTCGCCGGAGACCAGCCATTTGACTGAATTTTCTTTTTCATCCGGGACGGGAAGTCCGCGCATATCCACAGGTTCACGCTGGGCAAGACGGACATCGATAAAGCCAATGCCAAGTTCCTGCGTCAACTCCCTTACGGCAGTTGATTTACCAACACCCGGTGCGCCCCAAACCATTACTGGGGGAATCATGTTTGCGGCAGAGGTGTGTTTGGTATGTAATGCTGAATCATCATCCCAAAGTGCATTCAGATTATCCAACAGGAGTTCCTTTAATTCTTTGATTGAGATCGTTTTACTGTAAGAGGGTTTTACGGTTGCCATTTTTTTCTTTACTTTCTTGGTTGCGGAAGTTGGTTTAATCGGGAATCCTGATTGTGATTGAGGCGCCAAAGGAGCATATTGATTTAAAATATCGTATGCAATATTTCCCATAGGATCTTTTAATATCATATACTTGAGATTTCCATTGGGGCCTCTTATCCTGCATTCCAACCCATTCGTAAGAGCTGGAGGATTTTCTTCGTGCGGCTCTGCTTTATTCCTACGGAAGCAACTGCGAAACTGGCTGATATAACAATCCTTAAAACAGACTATAACCGGAGTCCCAGCAGGAACTGCCTCGTACCAGGAACCCTGACTGAACTTGTACTCTCCATTAAAAACAGCTGCCGGATCTTCATCTGTCACTTTCTGAGCATACTGATAAAGTGCAGTTTTAAGTTCTATAAACGGCTTATTCTGTTTTATGCATTCGACAATATTATTGTATTCTTTTTCAATACTCACTCTTACCACTCCTTTGCCTGTGAACGGCGTTCCATTCTTTTTATCATTTCAAAACTCAGAAACCTGTCACTGTCGGTAATCGTTCTTGTCAGGATCAACTCTTTTCTTGCACGGGTCATTGCCACATAAAGCACCCGGCGTTCCTCTTCGATTTCATCAACACTTGTGGCTTTGATATGAGGAAAGACGCCATTCTGTACCCGGAAAATGTACGCATAATCACATTCGCTGCCTTTGGCACTGTGGACAGTGATGAGCGTGATTTTGCTGCTTGCATCGTTATCGTGTTCCAATACTTCTGTGTCAGGATCAAGTTTGAATGCTTCCAGAAAGTTTTCAGAATCGGAATATTTTGCTGCGATACGGCAAAGCATCTGTAAATCCTTTTTCCTTTCATCCCAATTATCGTATTTTTCTTCCAGCAGTTTGGTTTGTTCAAAGTAATCCAGAATATCTTTCAACAACTCCGCCGGAGGGCGCTCCGGATCAAAATTTTGCAGAAAATTTCCCAAATCCGGATATTTGGGTGCAAGATTACCCCCCATCATCTGTAAGCCTGTTTTATGATCAGGGGCATTTTGAATGGCAAGGAAATATTTGAAACTGGTTTTATCTCCCAACTTCCTGTGCAAACACAAAAAACGATGCCATGCAAGTTCATATTTGAAACTTGTTACCGCTTCCAAAGCAGAGATAATATCCTTGATATGACTTGATTGCAGAAAACTCATACCTCCGATAAAACGGTAGGGAATATTGGCTGTCCGCAAAGTGTGTTCCATGATACGGGCGTGAGTGGCACTGCGGAACATCAGCATGATCTGACTTGGGCTTATTCCCTGACGTAACCGTGAACGGATGCTTTTCAAAATAAAATTCGCTTCATCGAAATCAGAGTGAAACGTATAAAGTTCCGGTTCCCTGCCGGAATATCCATTGTGGGCTCTTAAATCTTTTTTGTATGCTATTGTTGCGTTTTGCAAAAGCATATTGGAAATATCAAGGATCTCCTGGCTGGAACGGTAATTTACAGTAAGTTTCAAGGTGATGCTGTCGGGGAGTTGATCGCAGAAGTTATGGACATTTTTGAAATCAGCTCCACGGAAAGAGTAGATACTCTGGGCATCATCGCCGACACAAAAGAGATTGACAGACGGGTACAATGGCTTTAGTATAGCCCATTGGATTGGGCTGGTATCCTGCATTTCATCCACAAGGATGTGGTCAAATTTATTCTGCACCAATCTCCGGAAGTCGGAAATCAGAGTTAAATTTTGAGCAGTCATACTCAAAATGTCATCAAAGTCAAGGAGTTTGTTTTCCGATTTGTACTGTTTGTAGCCGGAAACGATTTCTTTTACATAGCGCGGCGTTTCAAACATTGTGGCTGGGAAACGGGTATAGTAATCATCCACATCGACCATGGCATTATTCATAAAGGATAAAATACCGCAAAGATCGTCTACTTTCGGAACAAGTATTTCCGGAGCGTTTTCGGGAATGGCAAGTTCATTACGGATTTTCCGGAGAACTGCACTTTGGTCATCCCGATCAATAAGTTTGAATCCGGTACAATCAAAATATCCGCTGTGATGTCGCATCAAATCCAGACAGAATCGGTGAAATGTTCCCGCAAACATCCGGTCACCCATGCCGGAAACTTCCGCATTGAGCCGCTCTGAAATCTCTTTTGCCGCTTTCCGGGTGAAAGTAAGCAATGCGATTTTCTCCGCCGGGATATTCAGTTCCCGGTGAAGAAACAATGCTCTGGCAATAAGCGTTTTGGTTTTACCGCATCCAGCCCCGGCAAGAACCAGCAAGGCTTTGGCACGGTCATTATAACAGGCCGCACGCTCCTGTTCCATATTCAATGATTCATCCCATCGCCTGGGAGCTTCGTTTCCGGCAGTCAATGAAGAGTGATGTTGGCAGCTTTCGCAAACAAGTTCTTTGCTTGCCAGCAGTTTTTCGGCTTCGATTTTATTTTCTTTGCCGCAGATTTTACACACATAGATCAATTCCATAGCAGCACCTTTTGATTTTGGATTTCTTGTACTTATTATACACTTCGCAATACGACAAATAATGTCATACTGTTTTATAGAGCAGAAAAAATATTTGTTTTTAGGCAAAAAAAGCAGTTTTTTTTGATATTTTTTTGGTATGACATCAATTGTCACACCTCCTGCTATATATTATCTCCCGTGAACAGGAGGTTTTTTATGGCTGGTGAAGTAACGGAAGCAGTGAAGGAAAGTGTCGGCTGTCTGTTTTGGATGGCGGTACTGTCTGTGGCATTGACCATCGGATATTTTATTTTGAATATCATTCTTTATCTGATTCCGGTAATCCTCGCCATTGCCATAGGACTCGCCGTTCTGTACGGAATAGGTTATGTAATTTATGCACTTTTTACAGGGAGATAAAAATGAAATCACTTAACGACTCAATCAAAGAATCTTTTGAAATCCTGCTGGAAAATATCTCATTCAAAAAGCCGCAGGGAATTGCAACTGGTTATCCGCGCTTTGATAATATGATGCGGGGTATGACAAAGGGAACTCTTACTATTCTTGCCAGCGCACCATCACTTGGCAAAACTGCCTTTGCGTTGAATATCGTGCATAATCTCACCAAACAAACACCGGAAACTGGTATTCTTTTCTGTTCGGATTTGAGCAATACAGAATTGACATTCCGTTTGCTTACCATTGCTTCCGGAGTAAAAAACAGCTACGATACTGACTATCAGAACGAAGATGTGAAACGCCTGACAGCTTCGGTGAACAAACTCAAAGACTATCCGCTGTATTTTGAGGAACACTCCGGTTTTGATGAAGCAATGTTATCAACAATAAAAGGACTTCAAGCTGAACAAAACTTTGATCTCTTGATTGCCGACAATGTCCGTCCGGACGAATGCCGAAAGCTGAAAGAACTCGCAAAAGAACTGGACATTGCAGTTTTTGCTCTGGTGTCGGCATATTCAAAAAAGGATGAGATATTGAGCCGGGGGATTGCAGATACATTGATTACGCTGCATCGGGAACGGAAAGCTGATTATGATCCGGATTTGTGTGCACCGGTGGAGTTCATTGTTTCCAAAAACAAACACGGTCTTTGCGGCACTTGCCGGATGTATTTTATCCCGGAAATCATGCTGTATAAAGAAAGTTGTGCCGGTGATGATCCTTTTGTGGTAATTCCGGAAATCTACGAATCCATCACCCCATACACCGAATTAAAAAGGTATCTTACACCGGATAATCTGCCTCTGCTGGAACACTTGCGTGCTGAAATTCCGCAGAGTAATGAGAATACCGATCCGGATAGTTTACTTCGGCTCTCCGCCCGTCTGGAAGCCGTTGGAGATCATGAAAATGCAGTAAAAGTTTTTCAATTTGGACAGAAACAATGCGAACATAACGAAGAAAAAATCGAGTGCGTCTATGACCTTCTGCACGCCGCTATGTACTATTGGCTTTTCCGCAGGGTATATGATATGCACAGCTGTATGGCAAGAGCCGAACAAATGCTTGATGAACACAGCCGGCGGGAATACGATGAACTTAAACGCCGCATCCTGACTTACACTCCAGCCAGCTGGATCAAAGAGAACGAAATTGAAGACTTCGGATAACCAAAAGGTCTCGCTCTTCCTGTACTCCGGAGGCACGCCAAAGCCCGAAAGACCGCAGGGGCTGTAATTCCTGCACATCTGCAACATATACGGGGGATTATAGATAGGTTAATCTTATGGTAATTGGTTTAATCTCATGGCTGTATCAATGTGGTTGCTGCGGGGTGAAGCAGTGGTAGCTCGTCAGATGAATAAACTGCTTGATTTTTTACAGGGAGATGTTATTTTATTGTCATGCGGGAAATTTTGCACACAGTTTGCACACAGATTGCACACAAAGAACGGCAAAATCTTCAAAAATCGACAATCAAAAACAAGAAGTCAAAGCAACAAAGGCAGCGTGGAAAACCGTGATGTCCCTGCTGTAAATCCAGAAAATGAGCAAGTCCTGTAAAATCATTGGTAGCGGGGGCTGGACGAGGCGAAGCCGAAGAGCCGGAACTAAGTGACGGCAATCGCCTTTATGGAAGCATCGCTGACAAAAGGCGGTTGGGAGTAAAAGTATTACGGCGTTTTATGACAATAAAAAAAGCCGAAATCTTTTACGACCTCGGCTGTTGTTTTTATTTGGTAGCGGGGGCTGGAGGGGGCGAAGCCGGATGCGTGAGCAAAGCGAACGCAATCGACACTTATGGAAGCATCGCTGACATAAGGTGGCGGTAAAGTAAATGGCATCAGGCTTTTATTGAAAATAAAAAAGCCGGATCCATTTACTGAACCCGGCGTAATCTCATTGGTAGCGGGGGCTGGAATCGAACCAACGGCCTTCAGGTTATGAGCCTGACGAGCTACCACTGCTCCACCCCGCAACGTTGTGTGTATAATATAGAACACTTATACTCATTTGTCAAATCAGTTTTAACTCTTTTTTTATTTTTTTTGCAAATTGCACCTTGCTGAAGTAAATACATTCCACGGGAAACTGATTTTCTGTTTTTATATGACTCTAACTCCCCCGGCATGTATCATTCAGACAGAAAATAAATGATCGAAAATCATCCGGCATTGCCAGTATTCAGGATAGAAAGACAGATCAAAAAATATATGCCGGTTTTTCCGCCCTCTCCCCCGCACCGGGGAAGAGCCGGTGCGGGGGAGCCTCATAATTACTCCTCTTTTCTTCCTTTTCTGGGTTGATAAAATGCTTTGTCAGGTATATATTATATCACGTAAAAAAATAATTTCAAGTGCCGTTTTTAACATGTTTTCCGCGAAGTGTTAAAAACACTATGAAATATTTCATAGTGTTTTACACAGGCAAACATATCTAACAAACTAAACAGCAACTAATTATAGCAATTCACCACCGCGGATAAAAAAAGTTAAAATTTTTTGTTTTTTTACTGTGATGCATTGCCGTCTTTCAAAAACAAACAGACTTTTGTGCAATTTTCTCATTTTTTTTCATCATCCGTGGATTTTACGGATCTTTACCGGTCAGCTCCGGCAAAGCTCTGAAAAATGAAAACTGACAAAAGCCTGCTGCGTTTTTTTTGACGATGCTTCCGGTGTTTATTTATATGACCAACCGGCAAAGTTGCATGCGGAATTACCATTTATCCTGATAAAGACACGCTGTTTTCCAAGTCGTTTTTTCAACGGAATTTTCAAAGTATCGAACTTTTGCCAGCTGCCTGTGGAAACAATCGTTGCCTGCGCTGCGGTTTTCGGATATTTTGCTCCGGCACGTCCCATCAAGACCTCAATACTTCCACCTGCATGAGCTTTATCCACCGCATATTTCACAGTAAGTTCACTGATTCCATTTGTTCCGAAATCGATCTCACCGTAGTCGATCACGGCACCATCCAATACCCATCCGAAATGAGATGTTCCGCTTTTACGGCACATGGAATAATCAAAACAATCTGATACGCCATAGAACTTTCCGGGAACTCCCGCAGTTCTTCTGACCTTTCCATTGAGTTTTTTATTGAAAATCTCCTGACCACGGTCAAATGTTGAAATCTTCTGCAAAGCACGCTGGATGGCTGATGCCTGTTCGTAAGAACCCTCAATCCAGACCTCAAATTCCAGTCCTTTCAGGTTGACCTTTTGCGGAACAGAAGCAAATACCGGTTTTTCTGCACCTTCACGGCAGATCCAAATTCCTTTTGTGCTTTTGATCTCCGGCTTGACTTCGGTCGGGATACGGGTAGAATTGACAAAAAGCCACATGCGGGAACCGTCACTGCCCTGCCATGCCGAACTGGGAATGCGCGGCATAGTCACAACGTGGGGAACATATCCGCTCCAGACACACTTTTCATATTTCATCGTATCGCCGAAATCAATGGGTGCCAGCATACGGCCTTCATTGAAAAACTTAAGCAGAGCAGCACGGACATACATGGCTTTCTTGACAAAAAGTCTGCGGTGATCCGGACGGGAAACCTCGGGATACTGGAACCAGCCAAGCTGTTCCGCGTTGACAAGCTGCTGGGCAAGTTTGCTGAAAAATGACTGATAACTTCCCTGCGAGAGACAGTTGAAGTTTCTGCCGACAAACTGAACTCTGCCGGAATAGATGGACTGGAAAAGCGGGATCTGTTCAGCATCTGTCCATCTGGCAACCAGAAATCCGTCAAATTGTTTGAGGTACACCTCGCCGCTTTCCTCCGTGGTGTGGCAGAACGCCGGATCCTTTTTATGAAGTATGGCAAAAATACGGTCAAAAATCTTCCAGTATCCCTGCTTCAACCACAGTGAGGCATCGTTTGCACTGTGTCCGTGGGAACGGTCATAACAAAGTTTCGGCGCGGCGGTTCCGACCTGATCGTGATAAGCTCCATTGAATCCTTCATTGGAGAGTCTTTCGGTCAGGTTGACCAGGATATCCTGCCAGCCTTTCGCTGCCGGACACATCACGGTATAAATCCAACCGTTACCGTAATCTTCGGTATACAGTGAACCATTATGACTGAGTACTGCATATTTTTTGCCTTCGGAGGAATATTTCCAATCCGTTTTACCTCCAGGTCCGTCTTTCTGCCGCCACAGCCGGTCGTCGATATAGGGCAGCACCCTGATATCTGCTTTTTTCAAAGATTTCAGGATCGCAGGGGTGTAACTTTTTGCAGGAAAATGCGGCCATCCGGCAACATCGCCGTCGTTCCATTCGTACCAGTGGACATTATAAGGCATATCAAAATAAGAACGCAGATACACCAGGGCATCACGGATCTGTTCCACATTATAATGTTTTTTGGATACCATGCGTATCCAGAGGGTATTGTTTCTGAACCAGTCCGGTGTCGTTTTACGCGGCAGATCTTTTATCCACCACACCGCCTTTTGCTCAAGAAATCTGCGATAGATCTCTCCTGCTTCATACCAGCTGCCGCGGCAGAGTTCGACAACGGCTTTGCCGCTCATGGTAAAATTATTTTTTCCTTTATCAGCGATCACGGGATTCTGCCAGGACACGTTGAGATTGTTGCGTTTACCGACAACGTTATATGATTTGGTATCACCTTTGGGATCCTCATAAGCAAAATAAATGCCGTCTTTTGCCTTATTGAAATAGGCACCGAACTGCATCGTGACTCTGCCGGAGGGATAAGTTCCGGACTGCGCTGCCCGGAACTGTTCGTACAGAGGATTATTTACCAGCACGCCGGACATATAGGGATGGACCAGCACATCGCCTTCACCAAGCGGAGCAAAACTCCACTGCGGATACTTTACGGAATCAAATATGACTCCGGATCCATTTTTCACATTGAAATCGCTTTCCATGCGGGAGCCATCGAAGCTCACACTGGATTTGGCAACAAAGGGAATTTTGCCTTTTCCGGTCCAGGTGATATCCACTTTTTTGCCGGACAAACTGCTGTTCCAGCTCACATCAGGAGAATTGAAAGCAATCACCCCGGACTGTTTCCCTTTATGCCAGAGTATTTCCCAGAAAACGGTACGTTCACCGAAAATATCTTTGCCGCGTTTCAAATCCATGACACCGGCGACCGGATGCATTCCCCTGCCCTGTCCGGTCAAAACCAAAACGGCAAGATCACCGGTCATAACGATCTTTGCTGTAAGACCGGAATCATTGAATTTACCGGCGAGACGGTCGATACCGTCTTTTCTGAACTTATACAAAGTTTTTGCTGCTGCCAGAAGTTTATCGGCACCGGTTCCGTTTTCCGCAGCCCGGCGGAGTGCGGATGCCGCCCATTTCACGGCGTTTGAACCGTCATCAAGTTTTTTAAGTTCCGCATCCAATTGTGCCGGCACCGGATAAAATCCGCGGCGTCCGGCTTTTACTCTCTTTTCCTGACTGCAAAGTTTGGCGATCTCAGCAGCAGTCAGCGCACGTCCGTAAACTGCCGCGCTTGCGACATTCCCTTTCAGGTGCCACGGACCGCCGAATCCGCGGCCGATATCGACAGGGACCTTACCGGAAGCCGGAACCAATCCCTGATGCTTTTTGGTAATTTCAAGTTCGCCATTGACATAGATGCTCACCCGGTATCCGACATCGCTCTGTGCCGGATCATAAAAACGCTCGATCACAGCAGCCACATGAGTCCATTCACCGGGTGCGGGAAGCGTATCAATGACCGTACCGGCACACCATTTGCCTTTTGAAAAAATGTTGACATAAAGCTGATTATGAAGTTTGCCGAAAAGAAACTCTTTGTTTTTGAACAAAAACATATCGACCCGTTCCGGCAACTTACTGCTTGCCGGATCGTAATCCATTTTCACCACAGCGGTAAGAGTAAGTCCTTTTTCTGTAATATTGAAATTACTGCTGGACGGAATCAGTGCAAATCCTTTTTTACCGTCAAGTTTCAAAACTCCGTCAGAGACAGCTGCTCCGCCTTTGAGTACAGCTGTATGCTTTCCGGAAAAGTCGATCACCGATGGTGCGAAGTGTTCTTTTTTACCGGATGCGGCAGAAACAACGGCACACAAAAACAACAATGCAGACAATACAACTCTTTTTCTCATGATAATACCTGATATTTAAAAAATTTATTTTTTAGTATCAAATCCGCTGATGAATGCGCCGTAATTCGCCAAATCATTTGCAGAGAAAATACTGTGTGCCGGAGTTACATAATCATTTTTACGGGTCAAAATATCACCGACAGAAAATTTTCCGGCATGACCATCCATAAATGCGATCTGACATCTGCCGCGGGCTGTCCGGTATGAGTTAGGATCATTACTTGCCGGTTTTGAACTGTAATCACGGGGATCAGCTATTCCGTGACGCCATGCCATACCGGCAGCATTCATCAATCCCGTATTGTCGATTCTGGCACTGTCGGCAAATATGATCGCTTTTCCTGCCTCGGTAAGGCAAGTGCGTTTTCGGAAAAAAGTATTGCGGTCGGTTCTGGTACCCCACGTTCCGCAAAGCAGTGTGTTCTGCTGATAATGAGAAAAGGCAAATTTTCCATCTGCATGAGCTCCGAACACAATCGGTTCTGAAGGACAGGCAAATGTGCCGCCGGTATTCATTCCTTCAGCGTAATTGTTGAAAACAGTACCGAATCCTCCGCTGACCTTTTTCTTGCCGGCAGGAGCGTAACCGGAAAGCAAACCGTACCAGATCTCGGAACTTGCGTCGATTTTTGAATCATTGAGGCTGTAAAACATGCGGGTGGGGATGATCCAGTCATCGTAAGCATCAGAATAGGCCGCATTTGCCAACCCCATCTGTTTCAGATTGTTGAGACAGGATGATGCTCTTCCGGCTTCACGCGCCTGCTGCAATGCCGGCATCAGCATTGCAGCAAGTATCGCGATAATTGCGATTACAACCAGAAGCTCGATTAAGGTGAAATGGGCGGCGGGGAGAGAGGAAAAACTTCTTTTCACGGGAAAAGAAGTTTTTCCTCTCTCCCCACACCCCTCTCTCCTTTTCAAGAAAAGCGAATAAGTTTTTGCTGACGCAAAAACGGCGTTATGTG
>JAZSGR010000142.1:0-13820 GCA_045532825.1 Victivallaceae bacterium
GTTATTGTCCCATTTTTTGTGAAAGTTGTTCAAACTGCGGTGGCGCATCGCGGGCAATCTCGAGCCTTGCGCCTGTGCCGGTTTGGTCGTGTACAAAGGTACACTCCCGCACCGTACTCGGCGCAAAACTCGACATTGTTCCACGCTGCATCCACCGATCGCAGACAGAACCGTTTCTTGAGCTTGAAAAAAAACATGCTGTGTGATATATTTTAATTGAGAAAAACATATCTGAATAAGGATAAAATATAAATTTTTCACAAAAATTCGGACATTATCCAACCATGACTGTCACTGCTTTTTTTCTGATATTCATTTCAGTATTTCTCCACGTCACCTGGAACATGCTTTCCAAAGGCGTCAATCCCTCCATGGCATTTTATTCGCTGATGTCCTTTACCGCATCGGCGATCTGGCTTCCGTTTTTCATGGCATCTGATATAGATCTGTTCAATCTCCCGGTTGCATTTTACTGGCTTGCAGCCGGAAGTATCATCGGGGAAACTATCTATATGACCGGTCTGGCGTACGGATACAGAAAAAGTGATATATCCCTGGTATATCCGGTGGTCAGGGCATTGCCGGTCCTGATGATCGCCGCAGTGACTCTTGTTTTCGGTCTCGGCAGAAAAATCGATATGATGGATGGTGTCGGTATGCTGCTCATCACCGGCGGCTGTCTCCTCATGCCGCTGAAGTCGCTGAAAGACTTTTCGATAAAAGCCTATTGCAGTTCGGTTCTCTGCTTCATAATCATGGGCGCGGTTGGAACCACGATGTATACGATTTTCGACAGCAGTGCCATCGGGATCATACGCCGGGCCTCCGGCGGGGTCAACGTATGCGACACACTCGGATATCTGTTCATAATCGAATTCGGCCTTGCTCTTTGTGAACTGGTTCTCATCTTTTGCAGCAGACAGGAAAAAGAATATTTCAAAACGCTGCTGCGTAAACCGCTGTATCCGGTAATTGCCGGTATCTGCAGTTCATCGGCATACGGATTGATCCTGTTTGCCATGGGATACGTGACCAATGTAAGTTATCTTCAGGCCTTCAGACAGATAAGTCTGCCGCTGGGATTTATCGCCGGAATGACTATCCTGCATGAAAAGGCTTACCGCACAAAGATAGCCGGAGTCATCATCATTGTGACCGGTCTGCTGTTCACCATTATTTTCTGAAGCAGAGCGTACCGGGGCGGCACAGACAGGATATACCGGAGTTATTCCAGATTGAGCACGCTGTTGAGGGTCCCGAAATCGTTGGAGGCAAAGTTGGGATTGGTTTCATCAAGTATCCAGTTGCCATCGACGACAAACTTGTACTCATGACACCCGGGCTCAAGCTCAAGCTCGATGCAATACGCCTTACGTTCCGGATCAAAGGACATGAGCGACACCTGCGGGGTCCAGTCGTTGAAAGAACCGGCAACACTCACGGTCTTACCGGCTTCGGCATAATAGAGGAACTCCACCTTGTGCAGCGCACTGACTGTTCTCTGACTGACTTTTACCACGGTCTCATCCATTTTGTTTTTTACATAATACTACAGAAACGTCTTATTAATATACACCGTTATAAAAAAAAATCAATATGTAAAAAATCCGAAATACTATTTTTTTATCTTTTCGAGGCAATTTTTCAGGTCTTAAAAAACGCAAACCCCAAAGATATTGTGTTTTTTTCAAAAAACAGCTTGACAATATCAACATACAGCAGTATATTATCCCAATACAATAATTGAATAATCAAAATATTACATATAAGCAAAGGAGAATCATCATGGCACATAAGAAAGGTCAGTCCAGCAGCCGTAACGGTCGCGACAGCAAGCCGAAATTCCTGGGTATCAAAGCATTCGGCGGCGAGGAAGTTTCTGCAGGATCCATCATTGTCCGTCAGCGCGGAACCCGTTTCCGTCCGGGCAACAACGTCGGTTGCGGAAGAGATTACACCCTCTTTGCTCTCTGCGACGGCAAAGTCGAATTCTGCAAAGAGCAGCGCAAAGTCAGCATTGTGCCGGTCGCTGCCAACTGATTTCTGCACAGAATCAATTTGTTTTTCATATCCCGGGAAGGTTTTATCTGCTTTTCCGGGATTTTTTCTTATGAGGTAAAAAATGTTTGTAGATCAGGCACGTATTCTGGTTAAAGGCGGCGACGGCGGCAATGGCTGCTGCAGTTTCCGCCGGGAAAAATATATGCCCAAAGGCGGTCCGGATGGCGGCGACGGCGGCAACGGCGGCAGCGTATGGCTGGAAGCCACTGCGGATGAACAGAGTCTGGCATCTTTCATGTATCAGACCACCTACCGTGCCGCCAACGGTCCCGGAGGTAAAGGATCCGACTGTCACGGCAAAAATGCCGATGATATCACCTTGAAAGTTCCGCTCGGCACCATTGTAACAGATCTTGAAAACGGTGAAATGATCGCCGATCTGGCAGCATCCGGTCAGCGTGTCATGGTTGCAGCCGGCGGCCGGGGAGGCCGCGGCAACGCCCGCTTTCTGAGCAACTTCAACCGGGCGCCGCGTCAGTGCGAACACGGTAAACCGGGTGAGGAGAAACGACTGAAGCTGGAACTTAAAACCATTTCCGATGTCGGACTGGTCGGCTTTCCCAATGCAGGAAAATCCACCCTGCTCGGAGCTGTTTCAGCAGCCAAACCCAAAGTTGCAAGTTATCCCTTCACCACCCTCAATCCGGTCGTCGGAGTGGTGGAATATCCGGATTACAGCCGCATCATGATCGCCGATATCCCCGGACTTATCGAGGGTGCCCATGACAATGTCGGACTCGGTCATGCTTTTCTCAAGCACATCGAACGCACCGATATCCTCGCATTCGTCCTTGACATGGCGGGTACTGACGGCAGATCACCTCTTGATGACCTCGACTGTCTGCGCAATGAACTGGAACTTTACATGTCCGGTTTATCCAAACGTCCGGCAGTGATCATCGCCAACAAAATGGATATGCCGGTGTCGGAGGAAAATCTGGCTCTGCTTCAGGATAAACTTGCAACAGAACCCATTGAGATCATTCCGGTAACCGCAGCGATCGGCGAACTCGGAGAGTTGAAAGATATTTTAAAACGCAAACTTTCCTATATCCGTTCAATAAAGAGGTAATCTCAAAAAAAAATTTTCCACATATTATGATAGCAGCCAATGACATTACCATGAGATTCGGACAGCAGACGCTGTTTGAGAACGTTTCTGTAAAATTCATCCCCGGATGCCGTTACGGTCTTATCGGAGCCAATGGTTCCGGCAAATCCACTTTTATGAAAATCCTTACCGGAGAACTTGCCCCCACTTTCGGTTCTGTCGCCGTCGACAAAAACTGCCGTATCGGTTTTCTGAAACAGAACCATTACGATTACGAGGATGTTCCCATCCTTGACGTGGTTTACATGGGCGATGAAAATCTCTGGAGCATCCACCAGGAACGCGAATACCTCTACAATAAACTCGAACTTACCGAAGAAGAGGAAGAACGCGCAAACGACATAGAAGGACTTTTTGCCGATGCCGGCGGCTATACCATGGAAGCTTCTGCCGCAAAACTGCTCATCGGTCTCGGAATTCCGGAGGAAAAACACAATCAGCCGCTTTCCAGTCTCACCGGCGGATTCAAACTCCGGGTGCTGCTTGCCCAGGTGCTGTTTGCCAATCCCGATATTCTGCTGCTTGACGAGCCCACCAACCACCTGGATATGGCAAGTATCGACTGGCTTTGCGGTATGCTGAAAAACCACAAAGGAACCGTTATCGTCATTTCACACAACCGTTATTTCCTCAATGAAGTCTGTACCAATATCGCTGATCTGGACTATCAGGAAATACGTCTGTTCACCGGTAATTATGATGATTTCATGACCGCCAATGCGATCGCGTTGGAAAACATCCGCAGGGAAAACCAGAAAAAAGAAAACCGCATGGCTGAACTGAAAGAGTTCATCAACCGCTTCGGAGCCAATGCCTCCAAGGCGAGACAGGCGACCAGCCGCCAGAAAGAACTCGACAAGATCCAGCTTCAGGAAATAAAACCCTCAAGCCGGGTATCTCCTTACATCCGCTTCAATTCACGCACCAGACTCGGCAAAAAGGTGCTGGAATGTGAAAAGATAGCAAAAACCTATGAATATGACCTCTTCAAAGATTTCAGTGCTGTGATCGGCGGAAACGAAAAAGTCGCTATCATCGGCACTAACGGAGTGGGAAAAACCACACTGCTCAAGATCCTGCTCAAATCTGTTCAGCCGGACAACGGCAATGTCATCCACGGAGAAACCATGGAGTTAAGTTATTTCCCGCAGGATGCCGCTGAACTGCTCGGCAAAGGGGAGCCGGCTATCGACTGGCTGGCGAAGTTTGCTCCGGAAGAAGGACTCACCGAACAGGAACTGCGATCATTCATGGGCAAAATGCTCTTTTCCGGAGATGAGGTATACAAAAAGACCGATGTACTTTCCGGAGGAGAAAAAGCGCGTCTTATCATCGCCAAGATGATGCTTGAAGCCGGTAATGTACTGGCTCTGGATGAACCCACCAACCACCTGGATCTGGAGTCCATCGAAGCACTGAATTACTCTCTTTCGCTGTATCCGGACACGGTGATCTTTGTAAGTCACGATCGTGAATTCATCAGCAGTCTGGCGACCAGGATCATTGAAATTTCCAACGGAACCATTACCGATTTCCCCGGTACATTGGCGGAATACGAAGATTTCAAAAAGAGACGGCGGTAGTTATTTTGCAAATCAAAGCAGATGCACTGTCTTAATTTTGAGGAGTTTTGAAATTGCCTCTTGTGTTTTGCCAAAAGGTATGGCTTGTATTGATAAATTATTTTTTCTGTTTTGGGGAAGAGCGTCTGAACAACAGTATGGTTCCGGAGATGATCAGTATTGCCGGGATAAAAAATACTTTGTTCCCGAATTTTTTTTGCAGAATCTGAACAGCTGTGGACCGCAGCTTTTCCGCATTGCCTTTTTTTACAGTTTTTGCCGAGCGCAGGAACAGGGTGATACCGTGCGGTCCTTTGCGTATCAGACGTTTGAGAAAAGCAGCGGAGGAGTTTTCTTTCAGCAGTTTTTCCGCGGCTTTTGCGGTGTTTTTTCCGGCGGAACGGGCAAACAGACTTGCGGCAGAAATGGATTTTTCAGAAAGTTCAGCCATCTTGCATACATCATCCGTTTTATCGATATGACGCAAAATATTTTTGGCACGTACCAAGCCGCCACGGTCGAAAATAAGTTTGATGCCGGAAAACACCCTGCGGGTCTTTTGGGAACGCAGTCCGTTGGTTTTGATAAGTTTCAGTAGATTGCGGCACAAAGCCCCGGAGAGTGCTGAGCTTTTGCGCAGAGCTTTCAACAGAGCCGGAGTCCAATCAACGGCATCGGCAAATTCGGTAAGTAATCCGGCACCGGCGAGAGCGGCGACCAGCGTATCGGTCTTTTTACCGGTAATGGAAAAATATCCCTGAACAGCAAGATCCCGCAGATCTCCATACATCATCATATCCGACAGCATGGCGGCAGCGGTTTCCCAGAAATTTCCGGAAGAGTTTCCGGTAATGAATGCTTTCAAGGCATTTTTTGCTCTGTACGCCGGAGAAGTGGTTTTGTTTTCGCAAATTGTTTTCAGGAGTACCGCAGCTTTTGCGCCCGGCATATCGCATGCGATCATATCTTCGCACAGGACTTTTGTCTCTTCATATTTTTTTTGAGCAAAGAGTCTGCGTGCCTCTGCGCCGTAATCATGATCGCCGAGAGCCTGCAGCTGTTCATCAAATGACTTTTCTTCATGCTGCGGAATAAGCATCGCCGCAGTCATCGCGATCCCCGCCGCGATGAGCAGCACCCCGGCCGCACGTCCCGTACATGAAATTATTTTCAACGCAAACATAAAAAACGCAAATCATGCTGTTATATTGATTTCAGCACCAGCCGGTATACGGAATTTATTCTTTTGAAGCAAGATCAATGATATCCTGAAAAAATTGCAGGTTTTTTTCTTTAATGATCCGGCTTTCCTTCTGGATTTTTTCAGAAAATTTCTGCCGCTCTGCAGATAGTTCTTCAATCATTTTCATGGTCGCATCTTTGCTGAAATTTGAGTAAGACTGCACAAAGTCATCCAGCTGGAACGGTGCAAGCACCTCTGCATATTTGTGACTCCAACCGACAACTACCGCCGGAACGCCTGCGGACATCGCAGAAATGATCGCATGAAATCTTGATGCAATGAGAATATCCATTTTTGCGATAAGACAGCGCAGTACTCCTGCTTCAAGTTCTTTATCCAGAACTGTAAGGTCATTTCCCGGTGGCAGGGCGGACGCGAATTTTTTTATGATCGGCAGATCATTATTGTGAGTTTTATCAGTACCGGTACGTGCCGAGTGGGGAAATACAACGCAGTGAAATCCTTTGTTACGGCATTCAGCAGTTATATCCGCCAGAATTCCGGTGTAATCCACATTTTGTTTGCTGCATAAATTCCAGACGACCTGACTCGGGGATATGCCGATGATTTTTTTTCCGCCGGTGTCCGGGAGCAGGGCTGCTGCTGCAATGGTATCTGCTTCACTGCATTCCATGGAAAAGGCGGCATCCGGATAAGCTGTTGTGTTTGTCAACTGCAGTTCCGATAAAAATCTGCCGGTCTGTTCTCCCCGGGATACTATCAGCGCAAGTTTCGGCAACACGATTTTTGCCAACATGCGGTTGATTTTATTTTTGAATGGTCCCATCGCCTGGGATATCTTCACAGTTTTTACTCCGGATGCCAATGCCGGAAGCAGTGACAGAATATTGAAAACCGTGAACTTTTCCCTGCCGTCGCTGAAAGAGATACCGGCTGCATCAAGAAAAATGTCACAATCTGCGATCATTGCAAAATCGCCGTGCAGATAAAATTTTGCAGGAAGATGCAGTGCGCGGCAGAAAATGCACCACAGAGACTCAAAAAAGTAGCCGATGACCCGTTTGGGAGAACCGTTGATTATCTTTATGCTGCCTGTTTCGTGTCCGGCACGGCGGTCAGAGCCGGGATAATAGGACATCACATGAAAAACTGCATCTTTATCCAATATGGAAAGATGCTGAATCAGGGCAAGAAGCATTCCTTCCGCGCCCTTGTTTCCGCTGAAAGCAATTCCGCAAATACCGTATTTCATTATTTTGACAACTCCCTAAAAACTGGTTAACCCCTTCATGACATAGAGACAGAATTTCAGAATACGGCGGTTGATTTTTAAAATCTCCGCAGTTTCACGGGTATAGAATGCTGCAATTATTTTTACAGCCAGTACTTCATTCCATCGTGCCGGATGTGCTTCTGACGAAACCGGTATATGTATGCCGTATTTTTTCAGGACCTTGGCTTTGGCTGCCGCAGCTTTGTGGAATACCACACTGCGGGAATTGGCTTTGTACAAATCTTTCAATTGTTTTTCCTGAACTGTTATTTCTCCTGAACGGACGGCTTCTGAGAAATATTCTGCTCCGCGTTCTGACCGGATCGCCGTCATGGAAGGCTTGACTTCTGCAAAGCGGTATTTCTGGCACCATACATCACCGGTGCTGATATCCGCCTGTTCGGCAAAATGGTCAAAGCAGCACATGCACCTTGCCGGGGCTGCAACAAAAAGATTCTGATAGAGATTGTAAAACGCAGTCGGCCATTGCCGTATTTCACCGTTTTTAAGGACAGCTTTGGCATTCCCGCGCCATTTTCCATGACGGAATCTGAAAGAACTTACATCATCTTCTGCAATGTTTTTCTTTTTCAGAACCTCTTTGAGCAATTCAGGTTTTGAGGTGTGACCGCAGAAGAGGCCGATCTTCAAGACCATTTTTTCTGCAAGATCCGGATATTGACTGCAAATACCGTCAAGCTGTTTCAACTGGCATGGCAGTCCGACTGCGGCGATCCTGCCGGAAAAACTCCGGAGCTGTTCAAGGGTTTCTTCTGTTATATAGCGGAAATCACAGTACACACTTCCCTGTGAGCGGCGCAGATCATCCTCTGTTGTTGCGATGATCGTATGATAACGCTGTTCTGCCGGAAGAGAAAAATCACTCACCGTTACCAGGGCTCCGTCTATTTTCCTGTTTTTCAACATGGAAAGCAGCAGAGCAGTCACTGTCCCTCCGGAAGCTGCATTGCCGGAAATCGTTGAGTCTGAGGCAAAAGCGAGATACACCTGTTTGACATTGTTTCCCGTATAATATTCCACCGGGGCTTTTTTGAACAGGATGCGGTAGATAAAATATCTCAAAACAAAAATACATCCGCTTATACAGATGATCGTTCCGGCATTCACGATTTGTTTTACAGCCATTGAGGCATCTTCCGGAATAAGGTATCTGTTTATTGATTCAACACCGATATTGACCAGAAAATAGTCCAGTATTTTCAATACCGCAACGGCAGCTGTAAAATCAAGAAAGTCTTTCGCTGTACTGCTGAAACTGTCAAATTTTTTTCTGAATGTGATGCAGTGATGATAAAAAAATGAGCAGAACAGCAGAAAAATATGAGTGATGAGATAAGCTGTCCAAAAAGACAAGCCGATACAATTTATTACAGTAGCGATGATGACTTTCAGGATCAGGGAACAACCGCATCCAGCGGTGTACAGAATCACTTCGTACACTTGCGGTGTAAAAAATCGTTTTGCTGTATTACGTAACATTTTTATTGCTGATGATCGGCGTTTTTCCGGTTGAAACGTATCTGCCTTTGAAGATACAACTGTTCTTCGGAGATCTTGCGCTGAGCTTTGAGAAGTTCACCGATAAGTGAAAGCGCACACAGGATCACTGCAACTGTTGCAGATATCATGAGAAGAAAATAGGACGGCATGAACTGCTTGAACGGGATACCGCTGCTGAAAGACATGTATAACGCCCTGAAGCCGATGATAAGAGAAAACAGCCAGAACGGCAGACTTGAAAGCAGAAAAAATCTCCCTGGACGGTAAAGTATGAACATTGAAAGCATGGTTCCGCCGGATTTACAGATGTACTGCGGGATACTTTTGAACAGTCTGGAAGGCCGCAGGGTTCTGTTTACCCGAATATCGACCGAAGCGACCCGCATTCCGGAATTGCCCGCCTGGATGAGAGTTTCCATGCAGTAGCTGAATTTTGAATGAATGAATATACGCATGCAGGTTTCGCGGGAAAAAGCTCTGAAACCGCTGGCGGCATCCCTTACCGTGGTTTTGGAAATTTTGCGGAGAGTCCAGCTTCCGAGCAGTTGGAGCATTTTTTTCAGCGGTGAAAATTCTTTGTGCTCAATGATCGGACGGCATCCCACGACCAGGTCGGCTTTGCCTTCCAGAACCGGACGGACAAGTGCCGGAATATCCATAGCGCAGTATTGATTGTCTCCGTCTGTGTTGACTATGACGTCTGCCCCGTGGTCCAGCGCATAACTGACACCGCTGCGGAATGCCGCGGCAAGTCCGCGGTTGCAGGAGTGGATAACGACGTGATCGACACCGAGTTCTTTTGCTTTTTCTGCAGTGTTATCGCTTGAGCCGTCATCTACGACCATAAGCTCCACCTGAACACCCGGCAGCTCTGCAGAAAAATCAACATCTTTGATCGCCTGGACCGTTACCGGCAACGTTTCTGCTTCGTTGAAACAGGGAATTTGAATAAAAAGTTTCATGATGTTTTTGGGATTATATGTTGTTTGTATGATTTTTCTTTTCACTCAGCTGCATTTCTTTGTATCGTACGAAATCATCGTCGATGATGATACACCTGTTGACAGCTCCATTGTCGATTTTTTTGCCCCAGAGGTGGAAATAGAGATCGCCTTTGCTGTCTTCATACGGAGTTCTTGCCATATATTCGTTTTCAAGTATCTCCAGATTCGGTTTCTGATATTCCGGCAGCTTTTTCAAATCTCCGAAAAATGATTCCCAGGCGGTAATGTTTTTGAATGTTCTTGAACGGAATTTTCTGCCGTGTTCAAAACGCACAAGCACTGGAATGTTCTGCTTTTTGTGGATCGCCATGCAGCGGTAGACCCGGATTTTTGTGAAAAGGTGATGCTTTTTGATGATCGGATCATTTATCAGGTTTACCGCAAGAAGCGCGCAAAGGAAAAAAAATACTGATTTGTATGCAATGGAGATAAATGACTGTATTCTTTTTCCGCCGATTTCAAGCAGACTGTGCCGGAACGAAACGATGATAATGCTCCAAACGCAATACAAGGCAAGAAAGTATCTTACCAACGGACGTTCAGGATGTTTGAACGGAAAAACTTTTACCACCATGTAGCAGTGACAGATCAAGGCTGCGAACATGACAAAGAGCAGAAATTTTTCTTCCGGAGAAATCTTTTTACTGCGTATTTTTATTACAGCAGGAGTGACCGCCAGCAGAAAAAGCGATGCCATGACACCTGATCTTATGAATTTGCCGGAGAGGTTGAGAAAGATCACCAGCGGGGCAAAAATATATTCGATAAGATTGAATTGGACCAGACGCGGATTGTTGCCATGGTGTCCGCCCAGCATACCGATACGTCCGAGAGTCAAATCAAAACAGTGGTTGATGATGAGCGTTTCCGGAATGAATATCAGCAGAAATCCTGCGGTGAACAGGACAACATCCCAGCCGATGCGGATCTTTTTGAAAGCTGCGATGTTTTTACCGCCAGTTTGGTTTATCAAAAGAAAGATCCCGATCCCCAGAGCCCAGTATACGGAGGTCACTTTACATCCCCAAGCCAGTCCCATCGTCAGTCCGGCAGCCAGCGGAAGAAACCATTTTGCCGGAGATTTTATGTAGAGAAGGAACAAATACAGTGTGAGCAGAATATACATCGCAGATCCCATTGAGGGAAGGAGCTGCGCGCTTTCATTGATGAACACCGGATTTCCTGCAGTAATAAAAACAGCGGCAAGAGCAGCGGCTTGCGTGGTGAACAGTCTGGCGATCTTCCACACCAGGAGCAATACAACGAAACCGGACAGGACCGGAACGACCGCTCCGATCCACGGAGCGGAAGAATCAAAAAGTTCCATCAGCCAGTAAACCGGGATATTTTGAGCCCAGCGCCCCTGATGGTGTTCCGGCGTATGAGGAAACCAGATACCGGTAGCGTAAAAATAACGGAGGAAACGCCATTTCCAGGCAGCATCCCCGCTTGTTTCAAACATGGGGAGAGTGAGTAGGCGCCAGGAGAAATATGAGATCGTTATCCAACAAAAAACTGTACGGTCTGAAAGTGCATTTATTCCGGCGGCAAGAATCGCAGCTGTATTTTTTATTCTATTTGAAATTTTTGTGGCATCAAAAATCATTAACATCCTCTTCGGGTTGCAGTTTTGTGTAAATATACACCGGTATCAAAAATGTACGAGCAATGCCCACACGCTGAAATAATATATACTGCATGGATAACAAATGCAAGCAGTAATGAAGATATTTCCGCATTAACTGCGTTGTAAAGTTAAAAGCACGTCGATAAGAGAGAAAAGTGCATTTAGTCTTACAAATTTCAAGCACGAAACGATGCTGCCGTTTGCATTCCTTCCGCTTGCCGTATACGATCTGCTGACAGCCGGTCATATCGTTCTTCAGCTTTCGTTCATCTGGCTCCCGGCATCGGTATGGAGTCTGATTTGCTGACCGGGGACCGCAGACCGGTAAAGGCAGACTCCGGTGCCGCAATTCACTGATTTTTGCGGGAATTCTGTTTCTGCTCATCCGAAAGATGATGATATGATCCGCCGTTGGCAAGGTTCCATGCACGATAAAGCTGTTCGCAGAGCAGAAGCCGCGCGATCTCATGCGGAAAAGTCATTTTCGATAAAGACCATATCCAATCCGCCCGCTGTTTGATCTCCGCCGCCACTCCGTACGGACCGCCGACGATGAAAACGATTCTTGCGGTCGATCGACGGCAGCCGGAGAACAGCGAAAAGCCCCGGTGAACTGTACATGTAGAAACCACGGACAAATCCGGCCCCACAATAACCGTTTTTTTGCTTTTTATGAAATGGAACAATTGAAAAAGCTGTCAATACAGTGTATATTACAGCAGCAGGAGTATGTGATAATGAAAAATATTACCGGCAGCGTTTACAATTTTGAAGATCTGATACAGGGAAATTTCCTGTATGTGGATAAGACAGAGTACATTTGGCAGTTAATAAGACCTGCCAAGGAAATGTATTTTCTGTCCCGCCCGCGCCGCTTTGGTAAATCTCTTGCCGTGTCTACACTGAAGGCTGTCTTTGAAGGCAAAAAAGAACTTTTCAAAGGTCTTGCCATTTACGATAAACCGTATGACTGGAAGCCGTATCCGGTGATTCATCTGGATTTGAATGGATTTGATTTCAGTTCACTTGCTGCTGTAAAAAACAGCTTGATCCGCTTGATGAAGGAGACGGCAGCATATCATAATGTGACGTTAACGGAAACATCTCCTGACAATATGTTCAGAGAAATAATCGGCAAACTCTCACAGCAGCAGAATGTGGTTATTCTTCTTGATGAATACGACAAACCAATTCTCAATAATATCGGGAAAGCAGAAACTTCTGATGTCTTAACTTGCATAAAATCGTTTTATTCCGTTATAAAGGCATTTGAAAGCAAGTTGCGATTCGCATTCATTACCGGTGTCAGCAAATTCTGTCATGTTTCGCTGTTTTCAGATTTAAACAATCTGACTGACATTTCAATGGATGCCCGCTATGCCACCATGTTCGGCTACATCCAGGAGGAATTGGAATCAAACTTCGGCGATCGCATTGCAGCTCTTGCCGGAGAACAGGATATTGATGCGTACAAAGCAAAAATGAAAGACTGGTACAACGGATACCGTTTTCACAAAAATGCGAAGACGGTTTATAATCCCGTATCCCTGGCGTACTTTTTTGAAAATGGAGGGGAATTTAATAACTATTGGTTCTCCACCGGGACTCCGACGTTTTTGTTGGAACTTATCAGAAAACAGAAGTTTGATTTGGAAAAGGCTTTGGAAGCCCCCGTTTCCGGTTTTGCGTTCAGTGCTTATGAAACAGACAATCTCAATCCGTTGACTCTTCTTTTACAAACCGGATATTTGACCATTGATAAAGCTGTAGAACGTTACGGTGATACCGCATATCAACTCCGTTTCCCCAATCTGGAAGTTAAAGGTTCTTTCGATGCTTACCTTGCAGGTTATTGCAGCGGACTTCATGTGAATCAAATCAAAGACTCTGTTTACCTGCTTGCAGACAAAGTTTCAGAAGGTGATGTGGACGGATTTCTTGAGACGATGAAGGTGTTTTTTGCAAAAGTCCCATATGATATCCACCTGAAAGACGAAAATAATTTTCAAATGCTGTTTTATCTGGTTTTTATGCTGTTGGGAATCAGTATCATTGCGGAATCGAAAACCAACAATGGGCGAATCGATGCAGTTGCTACAAATGATGACTTCGTGTTTGTTTTTGAGTTTAAATTGAATAAAAGCGATGTTATTGCTTTGCGGCAAATCAGGGATAGAGATTATTATCGCCGCTACATGAACTCCGGCAAAAAAATCTTTCTTATCGGTGTAAACTTTGATCAGGAAGCGGGACAAATTGACAGTTGGAGTTATGAAACGGTCTGACGGATTGGAAAAAGCAGTTGCATTGAATTTGAACTCATCTATTGCGAAAGCATTTATTCAATCAGTTGAGGCAATTTCAAAAGTCATTCAAAAAAATGGCAAAGATGCCATTCGCAAAGAGCTGTAAAGGGTAATTTTCACCTGCTGCCTGCCGGGCAACAGGTGGAAATGC
>JAZSGR010000108.1:0-4174 GCA_045532825.1 Victivallaceae bacterium
GGCACAGTCAAAGATACACTCCGTACTGTGTACCCCGGGAGCATTGAGTGCTTACCGGACAGCGGCAGTCCGTCCTCTGCTTGATGCCTGGCAGAATCAGACTTTTATGGGACGTCCGGCGACGATCGGCGAAGACCGCGCCATCACCAGTATGCTTATCCGTGCGGGCTGGCATTCTGACTTTCAGAGTGATGCCTTTGTTTATACGCAGATGCCGGTCACTTATTCCGGCGTATTCAAAATGCTGACCCGCTGGTGCAGAAGTGATATCCGCGAAAATCTCATCATGTTGAATTTTGCTTTCTTCAATCTGCGGCACTGCCGGTTCCGCCAGCTGGGACTCCAGCTGAATGTGCTTTTTGCTTCGGTAAGTATCATACTGCCGCTGTTTTCGATACCGGCACTTTTAATGGCGATCATCAGTGTTCCGCTTGAAGCCTGTCTTCTGCTGGCAACGGGAAATGTGCTGTGGTCAACGGTTCCGGCATTCATTTATGCCAGCAGATACGGCATCAAACATGCCCACTGGGCGCTGGTTTACGGTTTCTATTATCTGCCGTTTCTTTCCTGGATCGGCGTATATTCAGTTCTGACCCTCCGGAACACATCGTGGATCACACGGCAGTTGAAAAAAAAGTCCTGCCGGAATGATTGACGTTTCAAAAACACGCTGTTTCTGACAAGGGCGCTGGTACCTGTGGAAGGGGAAAACTTCTTTTCACGGGAAAGCGGAGTATTTGTAAAACGGAATTGTTTTTCCCCAGGTGGATATTTTTGTTACCTGCCTGTGTTTGGAACAGAGGGTGAATTGACAAAGTAAACGCACATTTGTAATAGTAAACGCACGTTGAGGGTAGAAAATCGTGCGTTTAGTCTGACAAACAGCGATTTTGACAGTTTTCTTTAAGGTAAAGGCTTCTGAACTTGAGCATACAGTGTGCGTTTACTATTACCAAAAAAGACAATACGCCCCTGCAGCGTTACGCAAGCGTTGTTTTTCGGACATACTAAACGCACGCTGAAAAATCAGAGTTTTATTATTTTTGAATTGTTTACTTCAATAGCTCTGGAGTCAGAATCACCTCCTGTGCTGGAATCAATGAAATGTTGAGTTTTTTAAGAACCGTTTTTCCATAAATCGCTTCAAAGAGCGTTATTGCCGGTACATCATTCAAACTTTTTCTTGCAATACTGTTGATATGAGATACAACCAGATCAATATCCTGTTGAGTTAAATTATCAAAAGAGGATCCTTTTTCCAGAACTCTTCTTAAATTCAGATGATTATTCTCAATATGAGCTTTTTGCCACGAGGCGTATGGTTCGCAGTAAAAAATTTGTGTTCGTTGTTCTTTTGAGAATGGACTGACTTCCAATGCTGCCGGATTTGAGAACTCTGTGCCATTGTCAGTTAAAATTACTGGAAACAATTTTCGGAAAACAGATATTCCGAGAGATATTTCCAACTGGTTGAAAATATCTATAACCGATTGGGAGTTGTTGGCTTCTCTGATAAAAGCCAACATCAAACCACAGGAATTGAATTGTAAAGTAAGTAGAACTT
Organism: Victivallaceae bacterium; assembly: GCA_045532825.1. GTDB lineage: Bacteria > Verrucomicrobiota > Lentisphaeria > Victivallales > Victivallaceae > UBA1784. The sequence continues at coordinate 1,565 of JAZSGR010000108.1, forward strand.
TTCCACCGACACGCCCTACCACACTATCCATTTCAACTATTGCCATATCCGGATTGCTGCTGCAAAACTGCTTAAAATCGCTGAAGTTTCTCCCTATTCGGCACTTCGTGTCTACTTTGTGGTCAATGTTTTTACTTTTCCTCGGACGCATCATGCAAGCACGGGGCATATCGCCACGTTTTGTTCTGATGACACCGGCATTGACATAACGATACACGGTTTTCTCGCAAATTGTAAAAGAATCTCTTTGAGTCGCTAAAATATGATGAACCGATTGTCCTTTTTTAATGCCATCGTGGATTTGTTGATCCAGTAAAATGCGTTCTCCTTCGGTCAAGTTTATTCCTTGCCGAACCTTTACCAATGTATTGCGATACTCATTGTCTGCGGTATCAAAGATATAAAAATACTTCCTCAAAGTGCAACGATAATCTTCGGTACAGCCATTGCAAACATATGGTGGATTTTGTAGTTTGGAACAAACTTCCTCCTGAAAATCCTTGCAAACGATATTACAGTTACTACAAGCACTACACTTACGATGGCAGCGACGCCCTGGGCAAAGGCGAACAAGTTCACAATTACGCCGCTTAATACAGCGATTGGGAATTCGCTGGGGTGGAGTTTTGAAACTCTCTTGTCGATGTTTAAGGACTTCACGCATAATCGTTGAACGAGGACGATTCAGCGATATTGCTATCTCCTGAAAATTTTTCTGTTGCCGGAGAAGTTGCTCAATACGATGCCGCTCTGTTTTGGTTAGATGCCCCATGGTTTCCTCCATAAAATTTGTCATAGTAAACGCACCCCCTCCCGGGAGGGGGAATAACCATGGCTTTTATGATAGCACATCTATAACCAATATTTCAATTTGTCAGACTAAATGCACAATTACTGTTTGTCATAGTAAACGCACACTGTTCTCAAAAAGAGCGTGCGTTTACTTTTACAATCGACATGTTTGGAACAGAGCCTTAAAAAAAAACTCTATTATTGTTTGCGAAAGTGAAAAAATGATGATATATTATTACCGGTATCGTGTTTTTTACAGGAATTTAACTTATGGAACTGAAATATCTTTTTGAAGGCAAAGACAGTTATCGCACGCCGGAAAGTAATAAAGCATCACTTCTTTTCAAGCTGATGTTCCGCAGCCGCTGGTACTTTTATTTTATCAATTTTGCCATTTTCATCCGGTCCGGTCTGTGCGCCGCCAAGGGAAAACTGGATAAAAAAATGCAGATCCATTACTCCAATATGAATCTGCTTCTGATTGAAAAGTGCGGCGGCAGGATCCAAATTGACGGACTTGAGCATCTGCGGGCGTTGAAAGATACGCCGGTCGTCCTTATCGGCAACCACATGAGTCTGCTTGAAACGGCGGTTTTTCACGCCATTGCCCGTGAGTACATTGATTTTTCATTCATCATCAAGGAGTCACTTCTGCGCGTTCCGTTTTTCCGTCATATCATGATTGCGATGAAAGCTGTTCCCGTAGGACGGACCAATCCGCGAGAAGACCTTAAAACTGTTCTGGTCGAGGGTAAAAAAGTCCTTGAAGAGGGACGCTGTATCATTGTTTTTCCGCAGGCGACCCGTGCGGCTTCATTTGAACCAGAGAAATTCAACACCATCGGTATCAAACTTGCCAAATCTGCGGGCGTAAAAGTTGTTCCTTTTGCGCTTAAAACGGATTTTCTCGGTATCGGCAAACGTTTCCGCGATCTGGGACCGGTCCATCCGGAAAAAACAGTGCATTTTGAGTTTGCCCCGGCGATGGAAATTACCGGCAACGGTCAGGAACAGCACAAAGCGATCATAGATTTCATCCAGTCCCGCTTTGATAAATGGAGTAAATAAAGGGGTTTATTTTGAAAAACACCGCCGGATTTTTAATACTTGCCATTATTCTGATTTCCTCAACGGTATCGGGCAGTCCGTTTTCTGTAAAGTCTTTGAAAAATACCGTATTTAAGGATATCAAGGCGGAGCATTGGAATATTGTCGGCAAAAATATCATGATACGCGGTAATATCCGCGTGCCTTTCAATGATATGGAACTTGTTGCCGATCAGGCAGTCATCAATACTGAAAATCAGGATATCGAAGCTGCCGGCAATGTCCGTCTGCTGCGCTGGCACAGCAGAGTTGAAGTCATGACGCCTGAAGAACTTGCCCGTCTCAGAAAAGCGGGAAATGTTGTTGCAGAAATCCAGAATGTCAAAGGTGATATTTTCGGCGGCAGAAAACTTCAGGTAAAAGTGACGATCCCGGGCGAAAGTCTTTATGCCTCAAGAATCAGCGGTAATCTCGGCTCCGGATATTTCCGCATGGATGATTTTTCTCTGCGCTCGGGGATGACTGTCTGCCGGGCGAAATCTGCGGAACGCCGTCCGGACGGTGTGATCGAGGCAAAAGATGCCGAAGTCAGCAGCTGCAGTTTTCTTGAACACAACAATGCACACCACTCCATCACCGCTGCGAAAATCATTTTAACGCCGCGTGAAACAGAATTTTACACCTCTGATTCCATTGTGAAAAGACCGGGGGATTATGAAGTATCTCTGGTCAACGGTGCTGTCAGGATTGCGGGGATCCCCGTATTCTGGC
>JAZSGR010000123.1:0-9375 GCA_045532825.1 Victivallaceae bacterium
TATCCTTATTCAGATATGTTTTTCTGAATAAAAATATGTTTTTTCAAGCTCAAGAAACGGTTCTGTCTGCGATCGGTGGATGCAGCGTGGAGCAATGTCTTTTTTTTGCGCCGAGTACGGTGCGGGATCCGTCTTCGCCCTTATGGGCTGCGCCGTGACAAGGTGTACCGCAAAATTACATGCATGCGCCACCGCAGTTTGAACAACTTTCACAAAAAATGGAACAATAACAAATATTTACTTCTTTTGCCCTGCTTAAAAGTTGCATTGAACAGATTGCAGCAGTATATTAAGTGAGCAGCTTTTCAAATCATTAACAAGGTAATTGTAAAGGATATACAACTATGGCTCTTTGGGGCGGCAGATTCAGTTCGGACACCCGGGATGAGGTGGCCCGTTATTCAGAATCCATTTCTTTCGACAAACGGCTCTACCGTCATGACATCGACGGCAGCAGAGCTCACGTGAAAATGCTGGCTTCAGCCGGTATCATTCCGGCAGAGACCGCTGATGCCATCCGCAGTGAACTTCTCAATATCCGTGACCGGATCGACGCCGGGGATTTCACTTATGATATCTCTCTTGAAGACATCCACATGCACATCGAAAGCGCACTCATCGGTGTCCTGGGCGCAGAAGGAGCGCGTGTTCACTCCGGCAGAAGCCGCAACGATCAGGTGGCTCTCGATCTGCGGCTTTATCTGCGCGATGAAGCGGATATCCTCATTGAAGGTATCCGCCGTTTCCAGAAAGCTCTGGTCGGCATGGCGGCAGAATACCCCCGGGTGATACTGCCCGGATTCACCCATCTCCAACACGCACAGGTGGTGCTTTTTGCCCATCATCTGCTGGCTTACGTTGAAATGCTTGACCGCGACGCCGAACGTCTTGCCGACTGCCGCAAACGTATCAATGTGATGCCGCTGGGTTCCGGTGCGCTTGCAGGTTCCACCCTGCCGCTTGACCGCGAACTGGTCTGCCGCGAACTGGGATTTGACCGCGTCACCCGCAACAGTATGGATGGCGTTGCCGACCGGGATTTCGCAATTGAATTCACCGCAGCTCTGGCGATGTTCGCCATGCACACCTCAAGGCTTTCAGAGGACCTCATTCTGTGGTGCAGTCAGGAGTTCGATTTCGTCGAGCTTGATGATGCTTTCTGCACCGGTTCCAGTCTGATGCCGCAGAAAAAAAATCCGGATGTCTGCGAACTCACCCGCGGCAAGACCGCCCGGGTCTACGGAGATCTCACCGCACTGCTCACCCTCTGCAAAGGTCTGCCGCTGACCTACAACCGCGATCTTCAGGAAGATAAACTTGCGATCTTCGATGCCGTCGATACCGCTGAACAGATCCTGGCAGTCTATCCGCCGATGATCGAAACCATGAAGCTCAAAGAGGAAAACATGCGCCGTGCAGCAAGCGATCCGGCTCTCATGGCGACGGATATCGCAGAAAAACTGGTGGAACTCGGAGTACCTTTCCGTACCGCTCATCACCGGGTGGGATCCTTCGTCAAATGGTGCAAAGAAAACGACCGCAAACTCGATGAGACCACTCTGGAGGAAATGCAGATAACCATTCCGGAGGCTACTGCGGAATTCCTCACCCTGTTCGATCCGGAAAACAGCGTTGCCAAGCGCAAACTTACCGGAGGGACCGGTTTTGAACCGGTCGCAAATCAGATAGCTTTCTGGCAGGAACAGCTCAAATAAAGGAAATATACCATGCACAAACTGCGTTTCCGTCAGGTACACCTGGATTTTCATACCTCGCCTTTCATTCCGGGCATCGGCAGCAAATTTGACAAAAAAGAGTGGCAGGAAACTCTGCTGGAGGCATGTGTCGACTCCATAACCTGTTTTGCCAGCTGTCACCACGGCTGGAGCTATCACCCGACCAAAGTCGGCAAAATGCATCCGGGACTGGATTTCGATCTGCTCCGTGCCCAGGTCGATGCCTGCCATGAGGTCGGCATCAACGCTCCGATCTACCTTACCGGAGGCGTGAACAACCTCGCCAGCAGTGAACATCCGGAGTGGCGTGAAATAAGCTGCCGGGGACAGTATATGGGCTGGTCAAAGGAACCGCTTCAGCCGGGATTTCACAAGATGTGTTTCAACACTCCGTATTTGGACTACCTCTGCGACATGCTGAAAGAATCCACCGGACTCTTTCCTGATGCAGACGGAGTGTTCATCGATATCATCCACCAGGGCCACTGCTGCTGTCCGGCGTGTATGCGCGACATGCTCAAAGAGGGCTATGATCCGGAAAACGAGCAGGACCGCGCCGCATTTGCCCGCAAGGTGCTGATGAATTACTACCGCCGCACAGTGGAAGCGATCCACAGTGTCAAGCCGGATATGCCGGTGTTCCACAACTCCGGGACCATCCGTCTCGGCGATACGGAAGTCCTGCCTTACTTCAGTCATCTGGAACTTGAGTCCCTGCCGACCGGCGGCTGGGGATACGATCATTATCCGGTGACTGCTGCGTACTGCCGCAAGCTGAATACCGATTTCCTCGGCATGACCGGCAAATTTCACACCACCTGGGGCGAATTCGGCGGTTTCAAACATCCCAATGCCCTGCGTTATGAATGTGCCGCCATGCTGGCACAGGGGTCAAAATGCAGTATCGGCGATCAGCTTCATCCCTGCGGACAGCTTGACAAATCCACCTACCGCCTGATCGGAGCTGCCTATAAAGAGGTGGCAGAAAAAGAGCCCTGGTGCAATAACGTAAAAAATACGGCAAAAATCGCGGTCCTCGGCGCAGAAGCAGTTTCCCGCGGAACCAGACGCGACATGCCCGGAGACACCGGCGCGGCGCGTCTGCTTCTGGAACTGCACCAGCCGTTTGATTTTCTGGATACGGAAATGAACTTTGACGATTACAGCATCATCATCCTGCCGGATGAAGTACGGGTGGATGAAACGCTGGAAGCCAAATTGAAGACTTATCTCGCCCGCGGCGGCAAACTGATACTTTCCGGATGCTCCGGCATGAAACCTGAAAGTGACGTTTTCTGCTTCGACATCGGTGCCGACGGCGGCAGCTTGAGTGAGTTTTCGCCTGACTACATCCTCTGCGGAGAGGATTTTGCGCCGGAAGAGATCAGTACTCCATTTGTTATGTACGCTTCTTCACGCAGAATAAAGGTGCGCCCCGGCGTGCAGTCACTTGGTGAAGTTTACGATCCTTATTTCAACCGCAGCTACAAACACTTCAGCAGTCACCAGCACACTCCGTACCGTCCGGAAAGTTCCGGATACGATGCCGGAAGCATGACCGGAAACATCCTCTACTTTGCCCATCCGCTGTTCTCGCTCTACCGTGCTTACGGAACGACTGTTCTGAAAAGTTTCTTCGGCAAAGCTCTGGCAAAATTTGCCGGAAACGGACTCCAGGTCATCACCGACATGCCTTCACAGGGCAGACTGACTCTCATGGATCAGCCGGAACATGACCGCAGCATCTGTCACCTGCTTTACGTCAACACCATTCTGCGCGGCGGAATATGTTCGGTTTCGGGCGGCAATGCGGATACGACCACCGCAATGGAGATCATTGAAGAATTGAATCCGTCTCCGGAGATCAATGTTTCGCTCGCTCTGGAAAGACCGGTAAAATCAATGTTCCTGGTCCCGCAGAAGACTCCGCTGGAATTTGTGCAGAAAGACGGCAGAGTGAACTTTACAGTGAAGTCATTCAAATGTCACCAAATGATAGAAATCAATTACTGAAAAGCATCGGATATGAAAAATCTTGAATTGAATTTCCCGCTGCCTCGCCCTCACACCGGAGTTCCGCTTGCCAACGGCAATCTCGGTGTGCTGGTCTGGGGCAGAGATACTCTCAACCTCACAGTGAACCAGAACGATCTCTGGGATCACCGCGGAGGTGAACTTATCAGCGAAAAAAACAGCTATAAACAGTTCGCCGATTTCGCAGAAAAAAACGGTTGTATCCATGAGCTGAACACATTATTTGTCCGGGAAGTTTCAATCATATGCCGTCCTCACCGGGTACCGGTCGGACGCTTTGAATTTGTCTTTTCAGAGAACCGCAAACCGGTAAAGGCAGAACTTGATTACCGTTCCGGCACTCTTGGAGTCACCCTTTCAGACGGCGGCAGAGTTGAGATCACGGTGGTCTTGAAGCAGAATATCATCTATCTTCTTGATCCGCAAAAACTCATTGAAAAAGTGATCCTGCGTCCGGCATCGGATTTCCCCAAGGTTAAGAAGTTCAACAATGAACGCGGCATGGATGAATACCGGCTCATTGAAGACGGCTGGACCATCGAACTTCCGGAAGATCCCGCTTTCACGGTCCGTGCAGTCAAAACCGCCTACGGCTACAAAGTGTTCACCAATGATGAGGGTGACGACTCCTGTATGCAGCAGCAGCTGGATTTCACCGCAAACTGGTGGAACTCCTATTTTGACCGCACGGCAAAAGTCGTGACCGGCGACGCCTGGTGGGATGAATTTTTCACCTTCAATGTCTACAAATTCGGAGCCGCGACCTGCCCATTCGGCAAGGCTGGCGGACTCCAGGGGCCCTGGCACGAAGAGTATCAGGAGTGCCAGTGGTGCGGCGACTTTCATTTCAATGTCAATGTGCAGATGATCTACGGTCCGGCGTGTGCGCTCGGTGTTCCGGAGCATCTGCTGCCGCTTTTTGACCTGATCGAAAGTCCGGATTTCCAGGAAGCGATGCGTCACAATGCCCGGGCACTTTTCAAGGTCGATGATGCGTTGTGGCAGACTCATGCAGTGGATGACCGCGGCAGACAGTGCGGCGGCATCGCCTGCGGTTCCGTCCTTGACCCAGCCTGCGGTGCGTGGACCGCGCTGCTGTATTATGACTACTACCGTTATACCGGAGATGTCGAGTTTCTCCGCAACCGGGCATGGCGGTATATCTATGGCATCATGCGCGGATATGAATGTATGCTCGATGACGATCTCAATATTCCGGTCGCCATTTCTGCTGAATACGCCTCCTCCAACGGCAACATGAATACGGTCGCCGGACGCAATCCGTCATATCAGCTTGCCGCCATGCGCAAACTTGCATCCATCCTGATCGAATGCGCGGAAGTTCTGGGTCTGCCGGAGCGTCCGGTCTGGCGCAGGATACTGGAAAAAGTTCCCCATTTCACGGTCACCGGAGGCTATGACAGTTACAGCCGCAGCAACGAACAGCGCATCGCCATCTGGGAAAATCAGGATCTGGAGGTCTGTCACCGCCATCACTCGCATCTCGGAGCGATCTGGCCGTTTGACTCCCTGCCGGAAGAACCTGACGAAGAGATGTCCGGGATCATCGGCAACTCGATCGACCACTGGATAAGCATGGGCTTCGGCAAATGGAGCGAATGGTGCGTTCCCTGGGCGAATATCATCTTCACCAGAACCGGTTTGAATGAAGCTCCGATGCAGCTTTTCAATGTCTGGAAAGAGATCTTCATCAATGAGGGATTGTGTACGGTCTATCTGCCGCGCATGCTTTCTCTTATCGCTCACCGCCGTCATCACATAGCTCTGCCCAAAGATGAAAACGAGGTCATGCAGCTCGACGGCACCTGCGGATTTCTTTCAGCATTCATGGAAATGTGTGCCTACACCAGATTTGACAGCATCAATCTGTTCCGCGGAATGCCGGCAAAGTGGAACGGTGTACGCATTGAAAACCTGATGCTGCCGGGCGGCGGAAGACTTTCTGCTCAGCGCGGAGGCGAAACCGTCATCACCGGCAAACGCAAATTCACGGTAAAATAAGGCATACCATCTGCGGAAAATAAAAGATCCGTGTCAGACAGCTGAAGTGCACCACAAAAGTTGGACACAACTTTTGTGGTACATTTCAAAATTACCTCAAATGTTTTATTTTTCCACCGGCAGTTTGAGTGTTTCCGCAGCCTGCGTAAGACCGCCGAGGTTGTACGTCTTTTTATAATCAAGTTTTTTCAGAGACTCTCTTGCTGCTTCCACCCGTCTGCCGCTGCGGCAGTAAAGATAAAGGGCGGTATTTTTATCCGGCGCAGCAGTTTGGATCTTTTCGGCGATCACATCGTGCGGAATATTCACCGCTCCGCGCAGATGCCCCCCGGCAAACTCCGACGGAGTGCGGACATCGATCAGAATAAAATCCTTTTCCGGCAGAGAAACCTTTGACCTGCGGCAGCAGCCGCACAGTACAGCAGCCGCAACAGCTGACAGCAGAAACACGGCAGGCAGATAATTCATATTTTCCTCCCATCACACGAACAATGCATACTTTTCTCTTGAAGCGGCATCAGGAACGGTATAGTAAATGCTCCATTTGCCCTTTTCATCCATAAAGAGTGCCGCGCCCTGAACGTAACCGCACCAGTCCTCAAGGGTGAACGGATAGATCTCAAGCGGAGCAAGCAGAGTCATCACGATTATATCGTGACTGGTGAGAATACAGTTTTTCTTTTCAAATTCTGTTTCCGTCAGAAAACGGATGAGTGCGGCATGGGAGTCTTTCAAATCGATCATTCCGGCGGCTTTTCCGGTTGAGTAATACTCTTTGAGCAGCTTTCCGGCATACCCGCCTGCCAGGGAGTTGTAAAGATCTTCAGGAGTTTCAAAGATCACGGTATCTTTGATCTCCGGAGCGGTGCGTATATCACATTTCCCCAGTTCTGCGCCCTGCATGACAGCTTCGGCGGTCTGGATCGTGCGTTTGCGCGGTGAGGCGCAGAAGCAGACATCTTCAAGTCCGGCAAGCAGCGAACCGCATTCAAGGGCATAAGCGAATCCCTCTTGAGTCAACTCCGGATCATAAGTTCCGTTGTTAAGTGACTCCCGGATGGAGTGGCGCAGCATCAGAACCGTTTTCTGTGATTTTGCGGCAAGTTCCGGAATTTCCCGGAAAGACAGTATCTTTTTCTGGATCTTCAAATCAATCATTTTTTCCCCATGGAACAAACAAAAAGTATCCGCCTTTTCCCTGCGGAGTCTCATGAGTTTCCCAGAGCCGCCAGAGGAAAGAGGTGCTTTTCATATTTTTATTTTTACGGATGGTGATAAAGGGGAAAATGATTTTCTCCTCCCGTTCGCCATCCCGGCTGTACCGGTAAAAAAAGTGCAGGAACTGGCATTTTTCCTTTGCTCCCTTTTTGCTGCCGGAAGCAAGGTAACAGAAAGCGTGCCATTTGTGATCTCCGTTTTCAGCCAGCTCTTTGCGGTAAAAGATGCCGCTGCCGAAGTCTTCACTGTAACGGATGTCAGTCGTGTGTTCGAGAAATTTTTCAAGGCAGACATCAAAATTCTTTTCTTCAAGGGATGAAACATCGAAATCCATCCCGAATCCCGCAGCATCGCGCTTCCACTTTTCCAGATCTTTTTCAAACTCTCTGCGGAAATCATCAGCTTTGACTTTTTCCAGACGTATTTCTTCAGAATCCACCATTTTTTTCAATTCATCAAGGCGGGTATCGGTTTTCCACTTTTTATTACGTTCCACCCGTTTGGCGATCTGTTCCTGCTCACGCTGATAACGGCGGTAACGGGATTTCAAACTCCACGCCTGTTTGCGGATATTTTCGATTTTTTTGGCATCCAGTCCGGCTTTTGCCACGGAAAAACCGTCACGTCCGTGATAATAAAGTCCGCATAAAGCGTAAGTGTCTTCAAAACGGTGCTGCTGAAATTCCCTCACCTGCCAGGTGTTGCGGTCAAACACCGGCTGCGAAATACGGGAGGTCTGTCTCTTTTTGAAATAGTAACCGACCGGACCTGCGGTAGTGCGGAGAGTTTCATATTTTCCTGAACTCCACAGTGTGAGCAGCGGAATACTCAGGAAGAAAGATCTGTCTCTGCCGGTATCGCTGAAAGTCAGCAGAGCCGGGCTGGTATGGAAAACATTTTTCCTGCCGTAATAAAAACAGTACAGCGGCAGAAATCCGCCGTAAGTCTCTTTTTCGGTTTCCCATTTCTGCCTTGCTGCGAACTCCCGGAGCCACAGCTGCACCAGCGGATAGGAACAGATGACCTGCGGCATATCTTCCCCCGCAAGTTTCCTGTAAAGTTTTTTTATTTCCGGCAGATTTTTTGCAAACGGTTCACCGGAACGGTGGGCAAGTTTTTCCAGAGCTTTGAAATCCCGGTATTTTGCAGTCTCTTTGAAAAAGACATTATTTCCGCCGTAAACCAGCAGCGGAGCGATCACGGTGTTTTCTCTGGAGGCGATGGCTCCTTGCGGAGTATACTCACTGCGGCGGTACGAGTAAAGCAGACGGCAGAGAAGGGAAAATTCGGATTTTTTCTGCATTTTGTTGTAATGCATGAGAAGTCCGGCGATATTGAAACCTGCATCATATTTTTTATTCCAGGCGAAAAACAGCGGAACCACGCCGTAATATTTTTCCTCTTTATCCGGAAGTGCGGCAAAGACTTTTTTGCGGTATTCCTGCAGTTCGTTCCAATTCTGCGGAACGGGAGTTTGCGTCCGGTACAGTTTGTAAGCCAGCAGCTGTTTGAGATAAAGCGGATACTTTTTACCGGAATAAAAGAAAAGGTGATCCGCATTTTCCATATCTACGTTGACTTTTCTGCGGAAATATCCGGGCAGCACCCAGGTCATGACATCCGATTTGAGAGTGTAGTTCCACTTCGGCTTATCATTGAACTTCCAGCTGCGGATAAACAGCGGAGTATAATAACACGATCCGTCTTTTTCATTGAAACAGTGGTCAAAGAGCGGAAAAAATCCCAAACGTTTTCTGCTCCAGTAAAGGAAAGTCACCCAGCCGTCTCCGGCGGAAGTGTTCCATGCCGACAGCGGAAACAGCACCGAAAGATCATCGCCCTCCTTATTGAACAGCGGACGGATGGCGAACCCGTACGGATCATGATCGAAAAACGGCCACAACACTGAATAATAATCATCTGACCGGAAGAAAAACGGCCAGATATTGATGAGTGTCCTATCCGCAAAATCTTTGCGTTCCGGAGTCTGCTGACGGGAAAATCTGCCGGTTTTCTTCTGGAACTCGACCGATCTCAACCGGTGTTTCTGCGGTGCGGAATACTCCCGGACCACTCCGCCTGAAAGCCGCGCCATACGTTCACTTGAAGCACAGCCGCAGAGCAGACAGCCGGACAGCAGCAATATCAATTTTCTCATAACGGAAAAACCTCCTTTTTCAACCGATATCGAACCTCTGCAAAAAATACATCTTCTTTGAAAAAAAATCGATAATGTCCGAAATTTTGTGAAAAATTTATATTTTATCCTTATTCAGATATGTTTTTCTCAATTAAAATATATCACACAGCATGTTTTTTTCAAGCTCAAGAAACGGTTCTGTCTGCGATCGGTGGATGCAGCGTG
>JAZSGR010000029.1:0-3829 GCA_045532825.1 Victivallaceae bacterium
TGCCGCAGGCAAATGCTTCATACGGTGAAACCGTGCTTCATTCGATCAAGGTTCACGTTGATCGAGCTTCTGGTGGTTATTGCAATTATTGCGATACTTGCGGCGATGCTGATGCCGGCGTTGCAGCAGGCAAGAGAAAGAGGACGAGCTATCAGTTGTTTGAGTAATTTGAAGCAGGTGGCTCTTGCTGCTGAACTTTATACCATGTCTAATGATGATACTTATCCTGCTCTTTCAGCCAAGGGCAAATACAATAATTATGATTGTCCCTGGTGGCAGTTGATCGAGGGAAAATATCTTGCCAAAAATACCGGAGCCTGTCCCGGTGATTCGATCATACGCGTGTTTTACAACTGGAACAAATTTGCCAATATGTCGTCCAGGTGGACTGATTTCGGAAAGATTACATACGGCTGGGAACGGTCGATCGGATATTTGAACAACACTTATGTTTACATGGCATTGAAAAAATCGCAGTTGAGAGAAAAACCTTCCAGAACAGTTCTGATACATTGTGTCAATGGTCCTGCTTTCCGAAAACAATATGATGGTTCTGCCGGAATTAATGTGGATGCTATTTATGGACTGGCTGGACTTGATGAATGTTTCGCCGAGAATTATACTTTTAATCACAACAAGCAGCTTCAAGTTGCTTTTATCGATGGCGGAGCCAGGAATATCGGTAGATTTCCGGAGGGGCTGACTGCCGATCAGAGGAAAAAACATTTTGCCGGAATCATCAATAACCATAACTATGCAAGATAAATTTTACAACATTGCAAAAACTCCATTTGAAAGTGATTTTATGAGAAAATTATTCATTGTGTTTGCTGCGCTTTGCACTGTTGCGGTTTTTGCAGGAGAGATCAGCGTAAAAGATTTCGGAGCCGCCGGTAACGGTAAAAAGGATGATACTGCGGCGATCAGGGCGGCAATTTCATTTGCTGTAAAGCAGAGCAGTGATCCATACAATCCGAAAACAGTTTATTTTCCATCCGGTACTTATTCTGTGAACGGTACTCTCAAAGTTGAGCGCATATCTCTGCGTGGCAACAATGCGGTCATTATCCAGAAAGATCCGGCAGCAACCACGTTTGACTTTGTCGATTTCTGGCACACATCGGTGAAAGGACTTGTTTTCAAAGGTGGAAAAGCTCATATCGCGGCAGTCAATGACAATGTGGATAAATCACTTTTCTTTGTGGAAAACTGCAAGTTTTTCCATTGCCGGGGAACTGCGCTTCAGATACGGACCGGGGCGCAAAGTACGCTTTTTACGGTTGAAAAATGTGAATTTATCCGCTGCATCAAATCCATTGACAGTGATTCAGACTGGTCCGTTATCCGGGATATCTGGATCATGAATGACCAGAAGATGGCTGACAGTGCAGTGATAGTGAACCGTCACGGTTATATGGCTGTTGATAATCTTCTCGGGGTTCCGCTTTGCAACGGTCAGAATCAACGCTGGATCGACAATTATGGCAAACTTACTGCAACCAACTGCCGCTTTGGAGGTGAGGGCGGCGGATTTACTCCGGTTTACAACTTTTCAAAGTATGCCAATCAGCCCCGTGTGCCAAACTCTGTTGTGCTGAAAGAGTGTGAAATCAATGCGCATACCAGCGGTTTGCGGAATTGTGCCGTGTACTGCGTTGACGTTACGAATATCGTTGCTGTCGAAAACTGTTATTCCACCTTCAGCCGGGGCGTGGTATTAAATCCTGAAATCAAAACGGATAGTTATTTTTACGGCGGAAAAGAACTCTTTTCCTTCCGTGCCAGTGGAAATGTCGGATTCAGAGGACCTGTCATCCCCGAAAAGCTGCAGACTGCAAAAATAAATCCGCTGCCCATGCCGGAGGGATATTTGCAGGGCAAAGCTCTGGAAAAGAAGATAAAAGCATATAAAGTCACTCCGGTAAAAACCAAAAGCGAGATCAATATTCTGACCTTGAAAGGTTCTGAACTTGTTCTTGATAATTATATGGATGGTTCAGCCGTTTGCAATAAAGATCTGCTGGCGGCAGTCAACCGGGATCATTATCCCGTATGCCTGATGCGCCGCCTTTCGGGGGAAAACAAAGATGCTCCGTTTGCAGAAATCAAGCATGTTGAGGTCGATTTCAGCAAGACCCCGTATCTGACAATGGATATGCGTTCCGTGGAGCCTGCTGAATTTGCGGTCAAGATGGTGGATGAAGCGACCGGAAACATGTACACATACGCCGCCCGCCAGTGTCCAGTCGGACAACGGGAGGTCAATATTGCAAAAACCGTTCCTGCTCTGAAGGGAAAGAAAACACTGACATTCCGCATTTATTACATCGGTCAGAAATATATTCCCCGTCAGGGCAACACACCGCACCGGTTTGAATATGCCGCCCCGGGAAGTGTTCTTGAGATACATGAATTCGGACTTAACAGCAAGCCGGTCTATACAAAATGAAAGGATTATATAAAATGAAAAGATCAGTGATTGCGATATTGTTGATCCTTGCGGTCAGCTCCTTTGCCGGAGGGTTTGATGTAAAGAAATATGGAGCCGTCGGCAATGGTCTTGCCGATGACACGAAAGCGGTCCAGAAGGCTTTTGATGCTGCCGCAAAAGCCTTGAGAAGTTTTAATTCTTATGGAAAATATCCGCGGTCAAGTTATTTCGGATCAGGTCCTACCGTGGTATTTCCCCACGGAGTTTATAAAATCACTTCCACGATCAAAGTTTCAGGATTTGTCAATTTTTCCGGATCAAATACTGCTGCTGTTATCAAGTGGGCAGGTGAGGATAATGGCGTGATGTTTCAGGTCAACGCATTCCGCAATACGGTGGAAAAGCTGGTTTTTCTCGGCGGAGGCGTACAGCTTGGGATCGCGAACCGTAATCTTGACAAGACCATGGTCACGATCAGGGATTGTCAGTTCCATTACGCATCAGAAATGGCGGTCAAATTGGAACCGCCCAAGGGAATCAGTCATCTTTCCTGCCAGACACTGATCGAGGCATGTCTCTTTACCAAAAATCATCGCTGTGTTCAGAATTACGGAGATCTGATGGAGATACGTAATTGCTGGGTGGATCAGGTACAGCCCTATATGGCTGATGGTGCTGCTTTTATCAACAAATACGGCACGATGCGGATAGCTTTCTGCTGCCTGACTCCGAGTGCCAATCCTCCCAAGGGACCGGATTATTATCACAATGCCCGCTGGGTGGATAATTACAACCGTTTTGAAGCGGAAAACGTCCGTTTCGGCGGGGAAGGCGGCGGGATCCCGGCAGTTTACAATTTTGCGAAAGCAGGCTCTCGCCATCCTCATTCAGATGGTGGAAGAGTTATGCTGAGGAACTGTCTGGCAGCCTGTGGTCAGGTGCGCCGTGAAAACGGAGCGTTGGTACGTCTTTTTGCAATTCCGGTGCAGCTTACGATTCAGGATTGTTATGGTATCGGCGGAATTCCTCTGATCGTTTGTGATCCCACTCTGGATATTCAGGCGGAAATGAAAAAAAATCCGCGCGGACTGGGGAATGCCCGATTCCGCATTGCCAATAACGTTCTTCACAGCAGGGGCGTAAATATTGTGCCGGAGGAGTTGAAGCCGTTTTTTCGCGATGGAGCAAGTGATTGCAGTTTTGCCAAAACCAAAGCCCGTCCCGTTCCGGAAAAGATTACTGAAAGAACAAATAAATAATCGATAATGTCCGAAATTTTGTGAAAAATTTATATTTTATCCTTATTCAGATATGTTTTTCTCAATTAAAATATATCACACAGCATGTTTTTTTCAAGCTCAAGAAACGGTTCTGTCTGCGATCGGTGGATGCAGCGTG
>JAZSGR010000222.1:0-14697 GCA_045532825.1 Victivallaceae bacterium
GAAAAAAACATGCTGTGTGATATATTTTAATTGAGAAAAACATATCTGAATAAGGATAAAATATAAATTTTTCACAAAATTTCGGACATTATCAAAAAAATAAAATCTTTACAATCCGGAATCGCGTTCAACAGCAGCCCGGCAGCAGGAACGGAGTGTTTCTTCTCCGCCATAGATAAATACCCGTTCTCTGGTGCGGGTCACGGCGGTGTAAAGCAGTTCCCGGGTCAGGAGCGATCCGGCATTTTTACTTTCCTCCATCCGGGAGTCATCCGGCAGCAGGATCATTACGTTGCGGTATTCCGATCCCTGTGCCTTGTGGATCGTGGAGGCAAAAGCTTTTTCCGTATCCGGCAGCAGTTCAAGCGGGATCGGATCGCGGTCCGGAAGACACAGCTGATTTTCCCCGGGCATTATCACCCCCACATCGCCGTTCCACACATCCAGCGCCCGGTCGTTGCCGGTTATCATGACCGGAACCGGATGATCGGGAAACTTTCTGTTCAGAATAAGACTGATGTATTCATTCATCTTTTCCGCTCCGAACGGACCGGAACGCAGAGCGCAGAGCAGACGGCAGTCATTGAGTTTTTCCAGTGCGCCCTGCGGCGTGGTCTGTGAGGCAAAACCGGTCCATAAATCAGTGACAAGTTTGGTAAAATCCTGCCATTTGCCGGGATGAAGGTTATCTTTTCCGGAGAATGCCAGGAAATGCAGGAGTTCATTGTCTTCGTGCAGCATCGCAAGCATTTTTGCATCATCTCCGGTATTGACTGCTTTGGAAAAGCGGTCTATTATCCCGCCTGCCGGAAAACGGGTGCTGATATCAAGTTCACATTTTGCGATACTGCTGTTTTTACAGAGATCCCCGAATACTCTTCCCGGTTCGACCGAAGCAAGCTGTCCCTGATCTCCCACCAGGGTAAGGCGGCAGTGTTCCGGCAGGGCATCGAGCAGTTTTGCCATGAGCGGCAGATCGATCATGCTCGCCTCGTCTACGATGACCCAGTCCAGCGGCAGAGGATTATCCGCATTGTGTTTGAATGTCACTCCGGTATAGCACGGTTTGAGCAGCGAGTGGATCGTGGTCGCTTTTCCGATATTCTGTAAATTCAATGAAGCGATCTCCTTGTTCATGCTTTCATTGACCCGTGCGGCGGCTTTGCCGGTGGGGGCGGCAAGTCCGATACGCAGTTTTTCTTTCTCTCCGGCAAGTTTGACGGCTCTGGCTATCGTGTAAGTCTTGCCGGTTCCCGGACCTCCGGTCAGGATCGACAGTCTGCTGCTGCACATGATCTTCACCGCTTCGCGCTGACATGGATGCAGAGCATTGAAAGCCGGATCATCCGGCAGGGAAATGTTACCGGATGTCTGCGGAGTCTCATTTTTTATCCTGCGGCGGATACAGTCTTCGTATTTCCAGTATCTGCGGGTGTAAAGCCGCTTCCCGTCAAGAATGAATATGCCGGAGTCATCAGGAGCAGCTGAAACTGCGGAAAATTTGCGGATCTCTTCCGTTTCACAGTCAGTCAATTTCAGACAGGCGTTGCCTTCATCCATGTGTTTCACCAGCCGGGTGCATATTTCACAGACGTTGCCGTTCGCACCGGTACGGATCAGAAAATCCCGGCACATTGTCATCAACGGAGTGTTTTCTTCAAATCGTTCGATATCTTTCATCATAAAATCTCCATGCCCAGCGCGGCAGCCAGTTCATCAAGAAGTTCTTCCTGCGGACGGTCGCTGTAAACCGGAAAGCTGCCGCCGGATGCGATGCCGCGCAGAAAGAAATACCGTATCCCTCCGAAATTGCGTTCCCAGCTGTACTGTGTTCCCATGGTCTGCTTCAACCAGCGGTGCAGTACCGCTGAATAAAGCAGGTATTGCAGAAAATACCAGTGTTCCGCCATCTCGCGTGTCACCCCCTTAAGGTCGAAGGCAAGCGGATCACTGCCCGGAAGCGGCTCGTAATAACTGCGGCGGATACGTTCAGATTTCAAACTGTTGGATTTCCAGTCCACGATATAATAAAAACCGTTACGGGAAAAGATCAGGTCGAAAAATCCGGTCATCGCTCCGCGCGGCACCGGAAGGTTCCAGTTTTTCATGACAGTTATAAAATCCTTTTTTTCCGGATAGTTCTGCCAGTATCGGCAGATAACTGAAGCCAGTTCCCCGGTTCCTGCGGCGGACTTTGCGGAAGAAAAATCAAAACTCTGCTCACTGGAACGGTTCAGCCGGGGTATTTGCGACAGCGTGAATACTTCACCGTCGGGAGCCGTAAGCGGAAAGTCAAGGGTTTTGCGGATCATTTGAGAAGTGATGTTTTTCAGCGGAATATCGGAAATCAGCTTTTCCGGATCAAAACCGTACGAGGCAAGCGCACGCGCTGAATAATTGCCGATGGTATCATCATCACAGTCGAACGGGATCTTTTCAAGAATATGATGCCAGCAGTTTCCGGTATTGGTTCCGCCGGGGACCCGGAATATGCGGTGGGTGTCAGCAGCCGGATCAGCTCCGGAGATCTCAATGAAGTCATCGCGTCCGTCATCATCCGCGTCAGGAACGATCTTTGTTCCGTGCAGCTGGAGCGATGAATAGCTGCCCTTTACCGGAGTAAGATCAAAAGTCTGCGGAGTTTCCGGAAGTCTGTCCGGTATTGCATCCTGCCGGATGTATGCGCCTGCTTCCTGAACAGAGTCCAGCCATTCGACCGGTGAGTCTGCTGCCGTTTTACCTGCGTTGTTGTTTTCCGCATTGGCAAAAAGATGCAGAAGCGTTCCGGAGATCTCCGGCGGATGCACCAGCACCGTCATAAGTTCCGCTCTGGTCATCGCCACATAAAATTTGCGGATCCGTTCCTGATCGTTTTCCTCTTCCGCAAGAGTTTCATCTCTGGTGAACATCAATGTTCCATGTTCATCATGGCATGACCACAGCGAAGTTTTGTATTTGGAGAGCTGTGCATAAATGAACACGACGGGGAACTGCAGTCCTTTGGATTTGTGGATAGTCATTACCCTTACCGCATCGGAGCCGCTTTCCTGAACTCTGGCATAGGCATCCTCTTCTTCCTTTTCAGAGATGTTGTTAAGACGCTTTTCCAGCCATGAGATCAGCATCTGCGGCATTCTGCATTGTTCTCTTTCCGCATCAATGAGCAGTTGGGTAATGCCGTCAAAATCAGCGAGTTCCTGCGGAGCTGCCGCCGCCAGATTTTTCCGTATCCCGTTGCCGGAAAATTCTCTTGAAAGCTGTTCGAGATTGTTCAGCATAGCCGCGATCCCGGATTTGCTCCAGAGTTTGTGCAGTTTCCTGAAATTTGCTGTCCACCTGACGAGCGCAGACTCATCCGGATCTATGGTATTGAGCAGTATGGTCGCCAGAGCCCGACGTACCGCTGCCGGATCTCCGCCGGAAAATGCCGCTGCAAGCACTGCGTGCAGATCTTTTGCTGCACGACAGTCAAAGATATTGCCGTTTTTTTCCAGCACACAGGGTATTGAACGCTCTGTCAATGCCTCTGTGATCGCTTTGCAGTTTTTATTGGTATCTGCCAATACGGCAATGTCGCCGGGAGTCATGCTGCGTTCCTGCTGTTTTTCGCTGTCATAAATTGTACAGCGCATAAGGGTTGCGGCGATCTCTGAAGCAATATCAGTATGGTATGTTTTTTTATCCTTGATTCCGAGTATTTTGAAGCATGCCTTGACTTCCCTGCCGTCACAGCGCAATTCAGGATGTGTCCCGCCCGGAAGAATGTCATTCAGATACGGGATATCTTCAGTCATAAAGGTATCCTGCCCTTTGAAAAATGCGTTGACCGCCGCCAGAAGAGCCGGGGATGAACGGAAGTTGGTGGTAAGTTCATACTTCTGATCCTCCGTCAGAGCATTCACCGCCTGACGGTAGGTGAAAATATCGCCGCTGCGGAAGGAATAGATCGCCTGCTTCGGATCGCCCACCAGATACAGCGGACAGGAAGCGGAACCGTCTGCATTTCCGGCAAACAGCCTGTTGAAAATATCATACTGAACCGGGTCAGTATCCTGAAACTCATCTATGAGAGCAGCTTTGTATTCCCGGCGCAGACTTGCGGCAACGGTGTGATCCCTGTCATTTATCAGAGCTTCACGCAATCCGCGCAAAAGATCGTCAAATGTCATGGCTTCTCGCTGTTTTCTTTGAGTTTCGTAAGTGTCGCAGATCTTTTTGGCAAGTTCCAGTTCCGGATCTGCACCATCGATGATCCAGTCGGTCTTGCTGTTCAGCATATTGACGCTTTCGCGCAGTTCTTTGAGGGATATTGCCGCTTTTTCCTCATCCGTGGCGGAGAGATACCAGTCGTTTATCATGCGGTTGAGAGTGTTTTTTTTCTGACTGTCATCAAGTTCGGCATCAAAAGAAAATCCGGTTTCAAAAGCATATCTTGCCAGAGTCCGTTCGCAGAAACCATGTATCGTTGAGATCGCGGCATTATCAAATTCCAGCATGGCGAGTTCGATTTTTCCGGCAAGCAGTTTGCGGTCAAACTGTTTGGCTTCTGCACAGTTCAGCAGTTGAGCTGCCCGCCTGTCATTTTTTTTGCCGTTCAGTTGGTCACGCAGATCTTTCAAAACGCTGTGGATACGTTTTTTCAGCTCCATAGTCGCGGCTTTGGTGAAAGTCATCACCAGTATTTCCGATACCCGCAGATCGGTTTCGAGGATCAGTCTTGCGTATATATTCTGCAGCTGATAGGTCTTACCGGTTCCGGCGGAGGCGGCGATCAGGTGTGTGCCGTACAGTGGAAAATCGGGACGGTATATTTCTGTTTCAAAAATCTTGCCCATTTTACTGCAAATATCCCGTTTTTATCAAGAATTTTTTATACTGTTCCGTAAAATACTGCTCCATGAACGGAGTATCGGCGGAGGGATCATATACCACAGGCATCATGACGCTGCACAGGATGTCCCGGAGCATTTCCTGTGCAGTCTGACCGTCGACCGGAGGATATACCGGAACCAGTGATCCCGGCTTGTCTAAAATGACAGTGAAAAAACGCATTCCTGCTGCATGTCCGGCAAGGTGCATCACCAGATTGCTGATGTATGTCTGAAGCGACACTTTTCCGTAATGGTGAAAATACATGGTGAAATCATTAAAATTTCCGGATGAGCTCTGCAATTTCACCTTTCTGATATTTACGCGCAGTTCAAATCGGTTTCCGCCTGCTTCAATCTCCGCAGCAGTATTTTCAAAAACGGCATCGGACTTGAATTTTTTCCATGCATCAGCGAGGGTGAGTCCGGGACATCCATCTCCGATATACGGGGCTTTAAAACTCAAAACACGCTTCTGCAGTCTTTCACTGCCTTTGCCGGCGATATCGGCTATCGCAGCAGCGGCACTTTTCCGGTCGGGAGCCATGCCCCTTTCCACGGCATGTTCCGCCAGCACTCCGGCAGCATTTTCATCCGGAGCGAGTTCAAAAATGCGGTTTGCTGTATTGTTATCCAACACCGTTTCCAATGCGCTCTCATCGCTTATTCCGTTGACATACAACGTTTTGATATTCAGTCTGTTTCTGGTGAGGAACCTTTGTGGTGAAGCGCAGAATTCAGCAAGGAGCGCAGCATCGATCACTGTCGTTCCGCCGGGAGTGATGTCAAACGGCATCAGCTCTTTCGGGGTGGCGGTTTCATTGTTGCGAATGGTTTCGGCGATCTTTGCGTTTTCTGCGGAAAATACCGGCGGCAGACCGGATGCGTCTGAAAAATATGCCTGATGATAAGCGTATACCGGATGATAATAAAAATCGAATTCCTTCGTAACGTACTCTTTGAATTCCTCCAGCAGCAGCGGCAGGGCGGGATCGCCGGCAGAGTCCTGACCGTCGCGGATAAAGCTGAAAACCAACTGCTGTCTGGCGCTGAGTGCAGCCTTCAGAAAGGCAAAAAGATCTTTTTCACGCGGAGATATATCGAATACGCCGGGATTTTTCCATATAAGATCGAACGATGCCGGACGGTTGATGCGGGGGAACGAGCCGTTTTTCAATCCGCATATCCACACCAGCCTGTGTGGAGTTGCTGCCGCGGTATCCAGCGGGGCAAACGTCACGGTATCCCCGGAAGAATGTCTGCCTTTGAGTTTGCTGCCGCAGGCAGAGATGACAGCTGCGGTCATAACTTCAAGATCCACATTTTGAGCGAATTCACCTGCGGCGGTCATTGCCGAAACGGTTTCCCTGACCGCTTTGCGCAATATGGCAATATCTTTTTCCTCATCCGTATCCGGCTCGAAGAACTCGTCGGTAACAGCGTAGAATAACTGCATCCATTCAGCGGCGTTTTTCAGCTGCTGTTCAGTCATTTTGCGGCACATTTTCCGCAGACTGTCAACAAAACTCCAGAGCGAAACGAGTATCTTTGCCCTGTTTCCTTCCACATCAGCGCAGGGCACCAGCTTTCCGGCATTTCCCGCATCGACCGGAGGATCTTCGTCATTTATTCCACCGTAAAGCATATCAAGGATCAGCCGGTCCAAACCGCGCTGCCACGAAAACGGATAAGGCCGTTCCGGTACGCTGCATTGCAGTATTTCCGCGATGTGTCCGTCATCAGCCCCCCAGCGGATATTTGCCTGCGTCAGGAAATCCTGTATGACCGCGATGGAGTTTTCATCGAGACCGAATTTTTTCCGTATGGCAGGATATTCGAGCAGTTCAAATACCGCAGTTGCTTCAAAACGGGATTTGTAAAAGGTGATAAGAGTTTTAAAAGCAGATACAAGCGGAGCAGTTTCCTGAATATAAGATCCGGTGGCGACCGGGATGTATCCTTCCGTTTCAGGCGAAGAGTCAAAGACATCAGCAAGAAGCGGAGCGTATGTTTTCCAATCCGCGCACAGTACCAGGACATCACCGGGACTGGCATCCGGATTTTCTGCAAAAAATCTGTGCAGACCGTCTTTTACCGCTTCGAGTTCCCGGCGCGGAGAAATGCAGCTGTGTGCGGCGAATTTTATTCCGTTGAAACCGATCACCCGCGGCAGCTGCGGATCGCAAATGTCATCCCATGACACTCCGCCGAGGATTTCATCATCGAGCTGGGCGGCAAGCAGGGCTCTGGTTCCGGAAGCCATGGTACCCGCGAGCTGTTCTCCGGGATCATCAAAGAATTGTTCCTCAAAAATTTCCGGCAGTTTCTGCTCCTGCATCTGCTGCCAGCAGCGGCTGTGCGCCTCCCGGATACGGCGGGCGAGAGCTCTTGTTCTTTCCGGTTTTGACGGACTTTCCGCCAGCCAGTCTTTTCCGGGATTGAATGTCCAGAAGACCAGCGGCAGTGCGCTGCTGATTTTTTTCAGCATGCAGAGAGCCGGATACTGTATGAACGGAATATCAAAAATATGCACTGCCCGGTAACGCGGAAAACCATTCGTGAAGGCTTTTTGCGGATCACCTGTTTTTTTCAGAGCATCGGCATACATTGAAGCATAACTGTTTTTATTTTCATCGTAAAGCATGCGGTAAAGCTGTTCCTGCCACACCGGTGCGCCGCGTACGCTCCTGCCCTCTTCCCAGTTTTTCAAAATGAAAAATCTGGCGTTCAGATAATCATCATAAAGATTTGCCAGTCGGACAGAAAGATCGTATCTTCTGAAAGCTGCGTTACTTTCATCGTCACCGATATATCCGGTAAGTTCCCGGAATGCCGGATCATCAGCATTCTGTTCGAGGATATGGTATATACGCCACGGCAGTACCGGTCTTGCGTACGGATGCTCCGCCGGACGGCGTTCATAAGGAGAGATACCTCTGGTTTGAGCCGCCAGCCAGTCATTCAGGAATTCCGGCATCATGACAAACTCCACGTTCATCATGATCCACGGATCTTTTTTTTCGATAAAGCAATATTTTTTCAGCCAGTCGCGTACGGAGTTATCCTGAACGACGACACAAATTTTTTCAAAAGCGTTGCCGCCATTGGAGGGAACGGTGTTTTTCCATTCCTCTATCATGCCGTCTGCAAGAGATTCCAGACGGTCGCTCCAGCGGATCACCGGAAAATCCTGAACCATATAAAAGAATGCCCCCTGTTTGCTCTGTGATATTCATATTTCAGCAAATAATATAACAGAATATCATCAAAAGTAAAGAGAAAAATGACGTTTTACAGCAGAAATGCGCAGAAAATCCAACCGGCAGAAAGCCGGAATTGAAAAAGACTGGAATTGCAGCTGCCGTCAGACACTCAAAAAAGTTTTTGAATGGACCGGTATGGACAAGGGTGGACAAAATGGATGATGATCAGAAACGCTGTTTCAGAAGCCAGTGCTGTTCGTGCAGACCATCAATTTTCATGTAAACGCAGGTGTTTTTTCAGCTTAAGTTATTGTCCCATTTTTTGTGAAAGTTGTTCAAACTGCGGTGGCGCATGCATGTGATTTGGCGGTACCCCTTATCACGGCGCAGTCCCGCAGGGCGAAGACGGATCCCGCACCGTACTCGGCGCAAAACTCGACCTTACTCCACGCTGCATCCACCGATCGCAGACAGAACCGTTTCTTGAGCTTGAGAAAAACATATCTGAATAATGATAAAATATAAATTTTTCAAAAAATTTCGGACATTATCCAGCTTAAAGGAGATATGAGTTTCTGTCACAAACCGTCGAAGAGACTAAAAACAATGGCAAGAACGATCCGGGATAAATTGACCTATTGGACTTTCAGGCATATCAGCAATGCAAAAATGGAAGGCTTCAACAACAAGATCAGATGGCTGATAAAACAGGCTTACGGCTTCAGAGATCGTGAGTACTTCAAATTAAAAATCTATCAGTTGCCGGAAATTTCAAGCTCAAAGGAGATATGATTTTATGTCATAAACCGTCGAAGAGACAAAATTTTGTCAGTCAGTCAAACCACGATAAACCGGAGCAATGGGAGTTTTTGCCAAGCTTTTTTGAAAAAAGCGGCGATCAAAGCGAGCGTAAGCCGCTGCGATTTTCGTTTTTTTTGTTTTACTTTTTTTTCGCAAAAAAAAGTAAATGGAGCCAATGATCGGAATCGAACCGATGACCTATTCATTACGAGTGAATTGCTCTACCGACTGAGCTACATTGGCATCACACACGGTCATAATATATACGCGTAAAACAAATTTGTCAAAGAGTATACGAAAAAAAAACGAATGAATGGTGATAAATGTGGAAAAAAGTTGAAACATGCGCTATATTAGGAGAAGAAATATAATCATAACCCTTTTATTCAAGGATAAAAAAATGTCAGAGACATTAACAGAAGCAGTGGAAGCACCGTTGGATTTCATCCGTGCGATCGTAACAGAAGAGGTAAAAGCCGGCAAACACGGCGGCAAGGTGGTGACCCGTTTTCCGCCGGAGCCCAATGGTTATCTGCACATTGGACATGCGAAGGCACTCTGTCTGGATTTCGGTATTGCTTCTGAATTCGGCGGCACCTGTAATCTGCGTATGGATGACACGAATCCGACGAAAGAAAACTACGAATACGTGAATTCGATCATCGGCGACGTAAAATGGCTGGGCTTCGATCCTGAGGAGCGCATATACTTTGCCAGTGACTACTTTGAACGCATGTACGAGTGTGCAGAGGAACTCATCAAACGCGGAAAAGCCTACGTCTGTGACCTCTCCTTCGATGAGTGGGAGCAGTATCGCGGAAACCTGACCGAACCGGGCAAAAACTCACCGAACCGTGACCGCAGTGTGGAGGAAAACCTTGATCTTTTCCGCAGGATGCGTGCCGGAGAATTTGAAGACGGCTCCCTGGTTCTGCGTGCGAAGATCGACATGGCAAGTCCGAACATCAATCTGCGCGACCCGGTTATCTACCGCATCCGCCGTGCGCATCACTTCCGTCACGGCGACAAATGGTGCATCTACCCGATGTACGACTTTGCGCATCCGCTGGAGGATGCATTTGAAGGGGTGACGCATTCGCTCTGCACGCTGGAGTTTGAGATCCACCGTCCGTTCTACGACTGGCTGCTGGAGGCACTGGATTATCCGCACCGTCCGCGGCAGATCGAATTCTCACGACTCAACCTCAACTACACAGTTATGAGCAAACGCAAGCTGCTCCAGCTGGTGAAGGAAAATCATGTAAGCGGCTGGGATGATCCGCGCATGCCAACCATCAGCGGCCTGCGCCGCCGCGGAGTACCTGCAGCAGCAGTACGCAACTTCATCAAGGGAGTCGGTATCACCAAGTTTGACGGGGTCACCGACATGGCACGTCTGGAGTACAGCATCCGGGAAGAGCTGAATGCGACAGCACCGCGTTTTCTTGCAGTGCTTGATCCGCTTCCGGTCGAGATTATCAATTATCCTGAAACTCCGGTCGAGCCGCTGGATGCGGTGAACAATCCGGAAGATCCGGAAGCCGGAAGCCGCAAACTTGAATTCGGCAAAGAACTTCTCATCGAACGCACCGACTTCATGATCGAACCGCCCAAAGGCTATTTCCGTCTGGCTCCGGGCAAAGAGGTGCGTCTGCGTTACGGATACTACATCAAGTGTGAGTCTTACGACACCGATGAAGCAGGCAATGTGACCAAAGTCTATTGCAGTTTCGATCCGGAGACCCGTGGCGGCTCCTCTCCTGACGGCCGCAAGGTCAAGGGAACGATCCACTGGGTGAACGCTGCGACGGCGGTTCCGGCGGAAGTCAGACTTTATGACCGTCTCTTCACGGTGGAATTTCCCGGTGCGGACGGCGAAGATTTCCTCACCCAGCTCAATCCCGATTCAGTGAAGACCGTCACCGGTTACGTTGAACCGGCACTGGCGGCACTTGAACCGGGAGAAGTCGTACAGTTCGAGCGTACCGGCTACTTTGCGGTCGATCCTGACAGCAAAGAACTCGGCAAGCCGGTGTTCAACCGTACCGTAGGTTTGAAAGACTCCTGGAACAAAAAGAACTGACTATGAAAAATCCATTGCGCCAATTGTGGGACACCTGCAAGTTTGCCTTGCGTGTTCTGATCGTAAGTGCGGGGCGTTACAGTGCCGATCAGCATAATCAGCGTGCGGTGGCATTGACCTATTACACGCTGTTCGCGATCGTGCCTATTGCGGCTCTGTCTTTCGGAATTGCCAAAGGATTCGACATGGAAAACCGTCTGCGCCAGGTGCTTGACAGCAGATTTTCGCAGCACGAGGAGCTGCTGAAATACGTCTACCAGTTTGCGGACACTACCTTGAAGCAGGCGAGTGGCGGACTGGTCGCCGGAGTCGGTGTGATCGCATTGATCTGGACCGTGATGTGGCTTGCCGGAAATATCGAAAAGGCATTCAATGCAGTCTGGGGTCTTCCTCCGCGCAAAAATCTGCTGCGCAAATTCAGCGATTATCTTGCGATCGTGCTGCTGATGCCGATAATTCTGGTGATAATGGGAAGTGCCGGTGTTTTCATGCGGGCACTTTTCAACAATTTGAGTAATAAACTTGCCTTTCTCGGAAGTGCGCCCGGATATCTGCTCAATCTTGCCGGCAGCCTGACTCCGCTGGTGATCGCGATCGTGATCTTTTCTCTGATCTACATCACATCCCCAAATACGAAAGTGCGCATAATGCCTGCGGTCTTCGCCGGAATCATCGCCGGTATCTGTTTTCAGATACTGCAGGATGGTTTCATCTACCTTCAGGGATCGATCTACCGTTACAACCGGATCTACGGAAGTTTTGCCGCACTGCCGCTGTTCCTGATCTGGACCCAGTGGTCATGGCAGATAGCCCTTTTCGGAGCAGAGATCGGTTTTGTCGCGCAGGAACTCGATACCGGTCTGTTCGATAACGATACGGATGAAAGCAGTTCTCCGCGCAGCCGCAGGGTACTGCAGATCGCGGCGGCATCGCTGATATACAAAAAATTTGTCAACGGAGACGGTTTTTCCTCATTTTCGGAGTTGCAGCAGATCCTGAAAGTGCCGGCGGTACGTCTGAACGCGGAGCTTGCGGTGCTGGTCAGGAACGGAATACTGTTCCGTACGGAAACCGGCAGCGGCGAACACCGTTACGTTCCGGCACTTCCGCCTGAAAGCACCACGGTGACCGACTGCTGTCAAAAGCTGAATAATCCGGGTATTGCCGGAGGTACTGCTCTTGCGGCGGCAACGGAAACTCTTGCTGATTTTGACCGTGCAGCGGAATTATCAGATGCCAACAGAAAAATTTTTGAACTTTGAGCTTGACAAACCGCACTTAACCGGTCTATATTATATAAGTTGCATTTCGGCCCGGTAACTCAGTGGATAGAGTAGTTGCCTTCTAAGCAATTAGTCGCAGGTTCGATTCCTGCCCGGGCTACCATTTGAGTCAGCCGGATCCGGAGAGGATCCGGTTTTTTATTTTGCAACATACGGCAGACAGATGAATTTTGAGCGGAATGCGCTTCATGGAATTAAAAATATAAACGTGGTAAATTCAAACATCTCCCTGGTATCATGGCAAAATTTCTTCACATCGGCAGTATCAAACCATCACGGAAATGGCACAACCGTTTTTTCACCCACCAGTATCACGAACTGATGATCGTTACCAAAGGAGTTATCCATGTTTCAGGGAAAGAACAGCATTTCACTCTTTCGGTGGGCGACGCTCTGCTTTACCCTGCCGGAGTTTACCATTGCGAAAAAAGTGACGAAAACTCGCCGGTGGAAAATATTTTCATCGTCTTTGAAGACTCCACACTTTCCGGAACAGCGATCATACCGCAGATACCTGCATCACCGGTCCTGCGGGAAATGGCATCAACGCTTTATGACCTGACGCAGAACGGGGAAGAGATCCCGTTTGCAGATGAATATGTCACGCTGATGCTGAAAATATTTTCCTTTTCTCCGCATACAGAAAAAAAATCCTTTGTCAAAGAAGCGGATGACTTCATGCTGCAGAATATCGGAAAGCCGGTCACTCTGGATGATCTGGCAAAGCTCTCCGGCAAAAGCAAATACCTTTTTCTGCGGCAGTATCACAGTGAAACCGGGATCACTCCGATGAAAAAATTGTGGGATATGCGGTGTGAAGAAGCACTGGATCTGTTGAAATTCTCGGATCTTACGATCAAGGAGATCGCTTTCCAGACCGGTTTTTCCGATGCCGCACATTTTTCCCGCAGAATAAAAAATCATTGCGGCAAAACGCCGTCGGAAATCAGAAAAAAACATCTCTGACATGCAATTCAAGTCAAGAAAAAACAATTTTAACATATTGCATTCCTCACCGTTAAGTATATATTATCAACAGCAGTTGAGGTCCGGTATTTTGTGAAATTTCTGAACTGATGCTTTCACAAAAAACAGACACAAACTGCCGGAAACAGCAATTATATACAAAAAAAACATAAAACAACGGTGTTCCATGAAACTTTCGGCACGAGCAAAAAATCTGACCCCATCCGAACCGCGAAAAATTTATGAAGAAGCCGGAAAATATTCCGGTGTCATCGACCTTACACTTGGTGATCCGGATCTTATTCCTCCTGAAAACATCCGTCTTGCCGCATGCGAAGCGGTCATGGCAGGCAGGACACGTTACAGTGCCAATGCCGGATTGCTGCCGCTGCGGGAAAAGATCGCTTCAGAAGCAGTCAGGGAATATGGGGTGAAAATCGATCCGGTTTCGGAAGTGATCGTGACTGTCGGAGCGATGGAAGCGGCATATCTGAGCTTATGGAGCCTGCTTGATCCGGGTGACGAAGCTGTCATCGTTGCCCCGTTCTGGATCAATTACAAAGAGGTAGTCAAATCTCTCGATGCAGTTCCGGTATTCGTGGAAACCAAAGAGGCGGATAAATTCATTGTTTCCCCGGAAGATATCGAAAAGAACATCACAGAAAAAACCAAAGTTCTGATCCTGAATTCCCCCTCCAATCCCACCGGGGCTGTAATTCCCCGCAGTACGCTTGAAAAAATAGCGGAGATCGCAGTAAAACACGATATAACCGTGATTTCCGATGAGATATACAGTCATCTAGTCTATGACGGCATAAAATGTGAAAGTATTTTAAGTATTCCCGGCATGAAAGAGCGTACGGTCATCATCAATGGTTTTTCCAAGCGTTTTGCCATGACGGGATACCGTATCGGCTGGGCACTTGCTCCGCAGGAAATCATCTCTGCCATGACTCAAATGACGGAGAACATCGTTGCCTGCGCTCCGCTTCCCGCCCAATATGCGGCGATCGAAGCCCTCACGACCGGAGGAACAGAAAATTATATCCGTGAGGAATTTGAAAAACGCAGGAATTGTGTGCTGGAAGAATTATCCACCATAAAAGAAATCAGCTGTGCAGGTATCCCCGGCACCTTTTATGCTTTTCTCAATGTTTCAGGCAGCGGCATGAGCGGAAAAGAATTTTCCTTTGCGCTGTTGAGACAGAAACAGGTCGCTCTGATCCCGGGCAGTGCATACGGCGGGGAAGCGTATAAAGATCATGTGCGGATAGCTTTTACCATGGAATGCTCAAAACTGCGTGAAGCGTTCCGCAGGATCAGAGAATTTCTGGCAGAAAATAAAGGTAAATAATGGATAATGTCCGAAATTTTGTGAAAAATTTATATTTTATCCTTATTCAGATATGTTTTTCTCAATTAAAATATATCACACAGCATGTTTTTTTCAAGCTCAAGAAACGGTTCTGTCTGCGATCGGTGGATGCAGCGTG
>JAZSGR010000048.1:0-7589 GCA_045532825.1 Victivallaceae bacterium
CACGCTGCATCCACCGATCGCAGACAGAACCGTTTCTTGAGCTTGAAAAAAACATGCTGTGTGATATATTTTAATTGAGAAAAACATATCTGAATAAGGATAAAATATAAATTTTTCACAAAATTTCGGACATTATCCAAAAATAACATTTCAAGCAATAAATGCCGCAGCGGATATATGCTGACAAAAAAGGAGTGTTTTCAGACGGAAAATGAGAGGTTTCCGTGAAAGGAGTCTGAACAGAAAAAGCGGTTTATTCTTCTTCAAATACAGCATCGCCGCTCTCTGCCTTGTTGATCTTGGCAAAAAGCACGGCAAGACCGCCTGCGATAACTTCACGCTGAACGATCACACCCACCGGTACCTTGAGACAGACATTGGAAAAATTCCAGAGATATTTCACGCCGAGCGACACCAGGATATCCGCAACTTTCTGCGCAGCGGCTGGCGGCACACAGATGATCCCGACTTTGGGTGGAGCAAATTTCAAACGGCGGCTGATCTCTGCAATATCATAGATCTCATGACCGTGAATGGATCTGCCGATCTTCTCCGGAGAAATATCAAATACCGATTCAATAAGAAAATTGTAGGAACGGAATTCATCAAATCCCAGCAGTGCGGCACCGAGAGAACCTGCTCCGATCAGCGTTGCAGTAGAGATCTTATCCCAGCCGGCAAGACGCAGAATGGCGTCGATCAGCTCATTGACCTTGAATCCGTACCTTTTGTTTCCCGGCAGAGCTGTCATAGCAATATCCTTGCGGACCATGATATGCGGGATTTTCATGTACTGAGCCAATTCTGCACAGGAAACCCATTCCTGCCCGGAAAGACGCAAAGAAAAAAGCCGGTGCAGATAAGTAGGCATGCGCCGCATTGCCGGTGAATGTGATATTTTCATAAATGTTCCAAATAAAACTGTTTTTGAAGACGATGCCCGGCTTTTTCTGATGCAACACGTTGATCACCGCAGAGTTCGGCTCGAATATACGATCGTCGTTCACTGTATCATAGTAACAAAAACCGTGTAAATATACCATTGTTTCATCAAAATTCAAGCTGTTTTTTGAAAATTACCATCATTTTTAACACACTTTCGCTCCTGTACAGTCCTCATCCCCGTATCCGGCACTGATTTTTATAACGCCTCAACTGCAGCTGTTGTCTCAAAAGATCAAAATTAAAGATCCGTAACGTTTTTGCTCCGCTGATAAGCTCCCCCCTGCCGACATGGACAGCCGCGATACCGGGCTTGCCGGAAAACGCATTGATATTTCAGCGGTATCCTTTCTGCTCATCGCAGGGATCATGGCGGCGGCGGCAAGTTTCATTTCGCCGGTATTCTGGATCATGGCGGCGGTGAACAAATTTGCCGGCACTGTGATCGCCCTGAAAAACAAAATGACTTTCATCGACTGGCACGAACGCAAGATCCTCCGGTGCCGCAGGTTCACTCCAGGCATGGAAACAAAGGATGCGGTATCTTTTGCTGAATGGGAACAGCTTTTACGTCTGTATCGTGCAGCACAAAAAGTTCAAACATCTGCTGTTTTCCGGCGGGAAAGATGATGAAATGCTCTTCCCGGTACTGATGATCCCTGCCGGAAAAATACCGGTGCTGTTGAAACTACTGCCGGATCCGGCAGGATATTGGTTATCACCTCAAAGTAAGCACGACTTTGCCGATGTTTTCCGAACGGCGGAGTACGGCATGCGCCTTCTCTACTTCCGCTATCGGAAACACTGCATGGATATTGGAAACAAGTTTCTGCTGCGAAAACAGCGGAAACAATTCGTTTTTCAATGCCTGCATGATTTGGGTCTTTTCCTCATTGGTCCTGCTGCGCAGGGTGCTGCCGATGAGTTTCAGCCGTTTGCGCCAGATATTTTCCAGACTTATACGGCTGTCGCTGCCGCCCATGCTGGCGATCATGATCCAGCGGCCGCCGAACACCATGTGTTTCATACATTCGCCCATTTTTTCGCCGCCGATGCAGTCAAGTGCGACCGCCGGAGGATTTTCCGCCAGCACTTTGCAGACATCCTCCTGCTTGTAATTAACGACGATATCGGCTCCGAGCCTGCGGAGAAAATCGGCTTTTTCCGGCGTAGAAACCGTAGTCACCACCTTTGCGCCCATGCCTTTGGCAAGCTGGATGGCGGCAAGTCCGACACCGCTTGCGCCCGCCTGAACGTAGAAAACCTCACCCGGCTTGAGACCGCCAGCTTCATAAACCAGATTAAGGTAGGCTGTACACCACACTTCAGGCAGAGCCGCCGCTTCCACCAGAGAAAAACCCTGCGGAACCGGGATCACCATTCCGGCGGGGACTGCGATCTTTTCAGAATATCCGCCGCCGCCGACCAGAGCACAGACCTTATCCCCCACTCTCACGCCGGAATCAGCCGGAGCCTTGAGAACGATACCGGCAACTTCAAGTCCGCACCACTGCGGCCACTCCGGCGGCGAAGCATACTTGCCGTCTTTCTGCATGAGATCGGCGCGGTTCACAGCCGCGGCATGGACCTCGATCAGAACTTCATCGTTTTTACATACCGGGTCCGGCACATCCTGCCAGACGAAATCCAGTTTATCATCAAGCGTCATAGCTTTCATAATCATTTGCTCCATTTTATTTTGCCGGCTGCGGCAAGAGTTATTTCGTGAACGAGAAGTTCATGTTCAAAAGAAACCGGATTTTCGATTTCCCGGCGGGCAATTTTGGCAAACTCCAGCAGATGCTCACGGTAACGGTGCGGAGTACCGAAAGATATGCGGTTGACTCCGGCATGATACTTTCCGGCATCCTCTTTAAGCCACAGTTCGGCAAAAAATTCATCACCGAAAATAGATTCGACCGGATATACTTCAAAAGTTCCTTTTGTTCCTGAAACCAGCAGACGCCGCTGTTTCATGCCGTCGACTCTGCCGCAGCTGACCGTTGCCGTCACCAGTGTATGCGGATACTCAAGAACTGCCATGGTGTTATTGTACACTCCGTTTCCGGTTCCGGGGATATTTTTAAGGAACGGCACCACATTATCCGGTCTGCCGAGCAGCAGCGCAACAAAATCAAAAATATGACAGCCGAGATTGTACATCACCCCGCCGGTGAAACTTTTGAGATAACGCATATACTCCTCATTGCCGTAATCATGGTTCATATCCATGGATACTTCCAGAATATCCCCCAGCCCACCGGATGCGGCAAGTTCACGGCAGAGCGTCATTGCCGGATTGCTGCGGAACATGTACCCCATGTGGAGCGGAATATCATTTCTGCGGCAAACATCAATGACTTTTTTGAAGGTATCCGGTTCCTCGCCGCCGGGTTTATCCCAGTGTACCGGCAGTTTACGCTCCAGCAGTTGAAGAGTGACATCCGCAAGATCGTTGTTGGGGACTTCAACCAGAAACGCCTCAACATCCGGATGATGCAAAGCCTCATCGAAAGAAAATCTTTTTATTCCTTTATAAGGCTCCACGGTATTGACCGGAAAATATACGGATTTGACAAAATCTGTTTCATCCACATATCCCAATACCTCAAAAACATCCTCCATCATCCGGAGAGAATTCATTATCGCCCCGGAGTGTTCGTGCAGGATACCGACCTGTATCACTTTGAGTTTTTTCATATTTTTTCATCTCCATCGATATCGCGCCAGTCAAGCAGGATGCCCAGCGGCGGATTTTTTTCAAAGCCGATAGTCCGGTAGATCTGTTCAGCGTCACGCGGAGAAGCACGGTGCGGAATAACTTTATCGATCTGCAGCCTTCCTGAACTCATATAGCGGAAAAATGTTCTGTAATCATCTTTTGCCGTCCACTGCCCCGGACGGGACTCAACTTGCGGACGGCTGTCGGTATGCGCTCCGACCAGAGTGATGCCGCGCCGGTGGATATATTTGTAGTAATCGATGCACTGATCCGAAACTCTGGTACATCCGAGCAGAGAGATCCTGCCCTGCCAGGCGATATATTCCAGAGCCTGTTGAAGTGCCGGAATAAATCCGGTAACTTCCACAACGGCATCCGGTCCGCCGCCGGTGATCTCCTTTACTTTTTCTATGAAATCAGGTTCAGCCGGATCAAACACATGATCTGCGCCAAGCTCAAGGGCAAGCGCACGGCGTTCCGGAGAATAATCACAGGCAAGAACCGGACAGGCTCCGGAAAGGCGCGCAAGCTGAACCGAAAACTGCCCCAGCAATCCCAAACCGGCGATCATGCACGCTTCCCCCATCTGCAGATTGAGTTTGCGGACCCCAAGCATGGGAAACGAGAGCAGATGAGCCGCCGCCGCATGTTCCATCGAAATTCCGTCCGGAATATGATAAAAAAACTTCTGCGACTCACAGTACCATGAACGGTGTCCCAGCCATACGCCGATCACCCGGTCACCCGGTTTGAAATCCGTCACTTCCGGACCGATGGCGACCACTCTGCCGGAGGTACTGTATCCGACAGTCAGCGGAAAACGCTGGGACCCTGCGGTATTGGGGTAAGCGTGATAATTGGCAAGTTCCGTTCCGGCACTTATGACATCGAAATCAACCTTGACCAGAAGCTGGTCGCGTACCGGGACCGGATCTAATTCATACTCCAGAAATTCGGCTTTTTCTTTAGCTGTAAAACAAATATGATGAGCTTTCATCATTTTCAACCTTTCATGGCGGCACAGCTTCTGCCGCCATCAATATTATAAGTGCATCCGGTAATGGATCTGCCTTTATCCGAACACACGAACATTATCAAATCTACAACCTCTGCCGGTTCTGCGGCATATCCGACCGGCGTTTTCATATTTGCCATCGCAGGACGGGTCAGCACCGGTCCGGGGGCGATACAGACCGAACGGACTCCGCGGCCCGCCGCCATATTGGATATGCAGTTGGTCAATCCGATCACACCTGCCTTGCTCGCGGAATAAGCCGGACTGCCGCCGCCGCCGAGACCTTCAACGGATCCCATATTGATGATGACACCGGAACCCTGTTCGATCATATTTTTCAAAACCGCTCTCACCGCAAGTACAGCTCCGCGGAGATTTACATCGACGCCCCAGGCGATAACTTCAGGATCAGCCTCAAGGAACGGTCCAGACTGCCAGATGCGTTGCGGACAGCCGCCGGCAGAGTTCATCCAGTAATCGATCCTGCCGAATTTTTCAAGTGCAATCTTTACAGCCTGCTCTATTTCGGAATAAAAACGGACATCAACTTTGATACCGATGGCATTGCCGCCCTTCTGCCGGATATCTTCAGCTGCGGCAAGCACGGCCTCTTCATTGACATCAAGCAAAACCACATTTGCTCCATTTTCTGCCATTTTCTGCAGAAACAACAGTCCCATTCCGGAAGCACCGCCGGTTGCGACTGCGGTTTTGCCTTTGAATTCAGAATACTCCATAACAGTTCCCCTTATTTAAGATTATCGATATCCCAATGAAAATTATCCAGCACT
Organism: Victivallaceae bacterium; assembly: GCA_045532825.1. GTDB lineage: Bacteria > Verrucomicrobiota > Lentisphaeria > Victivallales > Victivallaceae > UBA1784. The sequence goes on from JAZSGR010000048.1 coordinate 5,471, forward strand.
TTGCGGAAAGATCTTATCGTAGGCTGCACGCCCCACTCCCCGATATACCCGTTCACAGAAAATTCTATCGCCACGCCGAGCTTGCCGCCGATGTAACGCAGAAAACGTCCGCATGCTCCATTGGCAAGGAACACGTATGGTTTATCCAGATGATGCCGCAGCAGCAGCAATGTCCTCATGGCTTCGAGCAGTTGTTCCTCTGTATCGATCCGGGTAACTATTTTCAATATATCTGCGCCGCGGGATGACTGTTCCTGCAAATGAGCCAGCACCTCCTCTGCTTTGAGCGACTCCTGCATGTGTGATGACATGATGACTTTTGCGCCCAGCTGATGGATACGGCAGATCAGCTCCTTCTGTGCGGCAATGGCTTCCGGATCACTGGCAAGTTCACGCGGAGACGGATCAAAAAGATCCCCCATCACGTCAACTACTTCTGCTCCTGCCTCTACTGCATTGAGCAGATACTCCTGACGTGCCCTGTCATCGACTCCGAGAAAAGTGTCATTGCGGTAACAGACAAACATGAACGGAAGCTGAACAGATTTTATTATTTTTTTCAGGTTTTCAACACTTCTCAGCTCAAGCGGAAGAAATTTCATCTCAAGAGCAATCGCATCAGCACCGGCATCTTCGGCATTTCTCGCCCCGGTCACAGCTTCAATGATGTCATGCGGGGTGTACAGCAGTGTCACGGCAGGAGACTGCCGGTTGAAAAATGATTTTTTATTCATAAAACAGCGTTCCTTTCTTTCTGTTCTCCGGGAATAAGATACTTGAAAAATATTCTTTTTACAAATCAAAAACTTTTTCATTCAGGAAAAATTTCATGCAATATCAGACTTGATTTCAGAAAATAAGTAATTATATTATAAACAAATCAAAGAAAAGGAAACTGTTTCATGAATATCCGTAAAATAGCGGAGCTGGCAGGCGTATCACCTGCCACGGTCTCCAGAGTATTCAGTCATCACCGGGGGATAAGTGCAGATATACGGTCGCGAGTTCTTGAGATCTCCCGCAAAAACGGTTATCATCCGCGCTTTTCCCAGCGGCAGAAAAACGTAGTCATCATCACGCCCTACAATTCGGATTTTCCGGTGCAAAGCTGCGTCGATATGATCTTATCCGCCCTTATGCGGGTGCTGCCGGAGGCTGGGTTCCGCCTTGAGATCCTGCCGCTCAACAACATAGAGCGTCTTGAAAGCATCCAGTTCTGCGGAGCTGTCGCCATAGGCGGAGAGCTGTCCGACTTTCCCGGCTGGGCGGAAAAATTCCCGGTCCCGCTGGTCATCATGGATCGTCCGCAATGGAAAAACGGAGTGGAAAACGTTTTTTTCGTGCGTTCCGATGAAGCGCAGGGCATGGAGCTTGCCATAGATCATCTTTACCGCAACGGATGCCGCAAGATCGGCTGCATCATCCACGGAACTCCCGGTTTCGGCAATGCCGCAATGCGCTGCGAGGCTGTTTGCGACGCCTTGAAACAGCGCGGACTTCAGGCAGATCAAACCACAGTGTGCTACTCCGGCAACGGTTCGGAAAAGTATCTTGAACTTATCGGTAAAATGCTCAACCGCAATGTGGATGCCCTGTTCTGTCCCGGCGGGAACGCCGGTATCGCCGGAATGTATGCGCTTGCTCTTTTCAACCGCAAAGTGCCGGATGATATATCGCTTATCGCTTCGGAACAGACTTTTTATTCCCGTTTTGCCGTTCCGCCGCAGACGACGATCTCTCCTGACTACGACGGCATGGCGCGTGCAGTGACCGGAATATTCAACAATCATCTTGCTCACAAAGCTCAAAATTCAACAGTTACCCTGCCCTATCAGCTGATAGAACGCGAAAGTGTCAAACTCAAACAGTGGTGAAAAAATGGATAATGTCCGAAATTTTGTGAAAAATTTATATTTTATCCTTATTCCGATATGTTTTTCTCAATTAAAATATATCACACAGGATGTTTTTTTCAAGCTCAAGAAACGGTTCTGTCTGCGATCGGTGGATGCAGCGTGGAGCAAGGTCGAGTTTTGCGCCGAGTACGGTGCGGGAGTGTACCTTTGTACACGACCAAACCGGCACAGGCGCAAGGCTCGAGATTGCCCGCGATGCGCCA
>JAZSGR010000115.1:0-4616 GCA_045532825.1 Victivallaceae bacterium
TACGGTGCGGGAGTGTACCTTTGTACACGACCAAACCGGCACAGGCGCAAGGCTCGAGATTGCCCGCGATGCGCCACCGCAGTTTGCACAACTTTCACAAAAAATGGGACAATAACTATTTCTGCTTTTCTTTCAGCAATCCGCGGCGTATGAGGTAATCTTTACTGCGGATACCCAGCATGAGTGCAAGAACACGTTCCCTGCCGGTGATGACCGTAACTTCACAGCTTGAACCGAAACGCAGCGGCATCTTTTCATTGGTCAATACCACTTTTACCGGATAATAGTTGACTCCGTTTATTTTTTCCGGCAGCTGATAGATCGAATCTACCTGTCCGTAAAAATATCCGTAGTCCAGATAGTTGTACTGGTTGGCTTCGATGCGGACTTTCTGACCGCGGCGGACCTTGTAGATCTGGCTTTCATTTATCAGTCCGATGACCTTTTTGTGCCGGTTTGCGGCAAACTTCGCAACGATATCACCTTTGGTATAATAATTGCCCGGACGTGGAGGTATGTCGGTCAGGATACCGGAGTCGGGAGCGCGGATTATATAGTCATCCAGATGGCGTATTGCCATTGCAAGTTCATCTTTCTTTGCTGAAAGCTGATGTTTGAACTGCTGGAGTTCATCTTTTGCTCTGGAAATGATCTGCTGTGCCAGACCATCCTCAAGGCGTTTGATATCCCGTTCCAGTCTCTGGGTGGTCATTTTGTTCGACAACAAATTGAGTTCAACCTGCAGAAACTCCTTTCTCGTCACCGCTTTTTTGTTGTAAAGATCGGAATATACTTCAAATTCTTTTTCGGCAAGTTTCAGTTTTTCTCTTGCCGCGGCAAGTTCCAGTTCTGTGTTGCGGTAGTAATCGGGCAGGGGGTCCCGGCGGAGTATCGCAAAGGCTTTTTCTTTTGCAGAAACCAGTGTTTCAAGTTCCTGCAGCTGATGTTTCAGCATAGTGATCTTTTCCCTCTGATTTCTGGAGTCCAGTTCCATGACCGGTTCGCCAGCGGCAACTTCCTCTCCTTCGTGGTGAATTATCTTCACACTGGGAGCATCAACCAGGGCTTTCAGATCGTATTCACGGATACCGGCAACAATGCCCTGTCCGGAAACTTCATCATTCATCTCTCCGAAGACAACTATCATGAAAAGGACCGTAAACAGAAGTGCGATGGCAAATGCTATACGTTTGAAGGTCTTCAACATCCGTTGAAAATTGAATTTTTCATTTTGGTTCAACATTTGGAAAATCCCTTATTTTGCAGCCAGTTTCTTCTGGGTCTGGTAAAGTTCCCGGTAAAGCCCCTGCTGTTCCATCAATTCATCATGCGTGCCATGCTGTACCATATTTCCGTGATCAAGCACTACGATTTTATCGGCATTACGGATCGTGGATAGACGGTGAGCAATGATCAGAGTTGTTTTGCCCACCATGAGACGGTCGAGAGCTTCCTGCACTACATGTTCTGAAACTGTATCAAGCGCACTTGTCGCCTCATCCAGGATCAGTATCGAGGGATTTTTCAGCACGGCACGGGCAATGGCAAGACGCTGTTTCTGTCCGCCGGAAAGGGAAGCACCGTTTTCACCGATGATCGTATCGTATCCGTCCGGCAGGGATTTGATGAAATCAGAGATGTTCGCCATTTGTGCAGCGTGTTCGATCTCTTCCATGGAGGCATCTTCCTTGGCATAAGCGATGTTGTCCCTGACACTTCCTGAAAACAGAAACGGTTCCTGAAGCACCACTCCGATATTGCTGCGGTAAGCTTCAAAACCGAACTGCCGCACATCGTAGCCGTCAACCAGGATCGCTCCGCCGGTAACATCGTAAAAGCGCAGCAGAAGATTACTGAGAGTCGATTTGCCGGAACCGCTGGAACCGACCAGCGCAACTTTTTCTCCCGGTTTGATCTCAAGATTGAAATCATTGATGACCGGCTGGGTATCCTTGTCATAACTGAATTGGACATGCTGGAATTCGATGTGTCCTTCGAGATGTCCGGGATTTACCGGGTGGGCGCACTCCTTGATCTCCGGGATGGTGTTGAGCAGCTTTACGATACGGCTGGCACCGACCATTCCCTGCGCCAGGGTCGCCACCTGGGTCGAGAGTGCCTGGATGGGACCGATAAGCATGTTGACATAGGTGTAAAACGCCACAAATTCACCGATCGTAATATCGTGGCTCTGCACAAAAAAGATACCTGTTCCGATCGTGGCAAGCTGGGTCGAGATCGCCAGCATATCAAACACCGACCACAATCCGATGGAGTCCATGGTAAGTTTCATCTGCATCTGGACTATCGGACGCAGATTGCGGAAGAAACGGTGACACTCCGCCTGTTCTTTGGCAAATGATTTGACGACTTTTGTACCCATCAGGGTTTCGGAGAGGTTTGCTGAAATTTCAGACATTTTCTCCTGCAGCACCATGGAGTCTGCTCGCATGACTTTGCGTGAAAAGTAAAAGTTGATGCAGTGCAGCGGCAGCGTCATAAGAACGACCAGTGCCATCTGCCAGTTGAGTACAACCAGTATCACGGTGATTATCATCAGCTGGAACAGCTGTTCCGCCAGTGAATTGATGATACGCATCAGCATATTGAGCAGAGCAACGTCACTGATGACATTGCTTATGAGTTTGCCGGTGCGGTACGCTTCATAGAAACGCAGGGACAGACTCTGCAGATGTTTGAATAGCTTCTGGCGGACGTCGATGATAAGACGGATACCGGCGTAGTCGATCGTACTGGAAAACAGGTAACGCAGCAGACACCTTGTGAGATAGATTATCAGCATCGATACACACAGTACGGAAAACAGCAGGTAATCTCCTGCCGGAAGTACTCTGTCAATAGCGATCTTGAGCATCCACGGCACTGTCAGACCGATCATGTTGAATAATATTGCAAGGAAAAACGAAGTGACAAGCAGTCGGCGGTATGGTTTCAGTAATGCGAAAATTTTGTCTAACGGCTGTTTTTCGTACTGGTTGAGTACGTCTTTTTTGCTGGGATTACTTTGTTGCAACATTTTTTCCAACCTGAATTTTTTTTGTTTTCCGGTTGATGATTTAAATTAGCATCCTTTTTGTTTTTTGCAATACGTTTTTGTATGAAAAATTGATAATGTCCGAAATTTTTCACAAAATTTCGGACATTATCAATTTGTTCTGGTGGAGCTTAACAGGCGGCGAAACCGAAAATCTCTGCTTCGGACTCTTATAAGGGAAAGAAATGGAAGTGAAAAAAGTTGGTTTTTACAGGGCAATACCTGTCAGGAGAACAGCAGTAAACTCCAATCCCTGACAGCGGGAGTTTGCCGCACTTTTACTGGTATGCAGAGTTGATATCCGGCATTTGACAAACATCAGATTCTGCGTTATATTACAGGCAGGCTATGCTGGATTACCGTAAATAAGTAAATTGAAAAAAAATACAACCGGATAGAGGTGAATTATGAAAAAACTTCTTGTCATGCTGTGCGGCGTTATGCTGCTCGTTGTAAGTGGATGCTGTTCCCTGGGACAGTGCAAAATCACGATGGAAAAGAATGCTGTTCTGCTTGATGTCCGTACTCCGGCAGAATATCAGAAAGGATACCTGCAGGGCGCGATCAATCTGCCGCAGGCGGATGTGGACAAAAAAGCGGCAGCAGTTGTCCCCTCCAAAGATACGCCGATTTATGTTTATTGCCGGGGCGGTCGGGAAGCAACTATGGCTACGGAAAAACTTCTGAAGCAGGGGTACACCGAAGTTCATAATCTGGGCGCAATGAAAAATGCCCGGGAAAAGCTCAATCTCCCAATAAAAAAGTAAAAACAGTATATCATTATTGGCGGCAGGAGAAATCCTGCCGCCTTTTTGCGTTTAAATGACCTGTTCTATGACAAAGAACATGAGGAGTCGGCAGTACCCAAGCGTTTTTTAGATTTTTTTCAAAAAATTTTATTCTGCACTTGTATTTTGAATTTTTACAGATATATTAAGTTAGTGAACAATAACTAACCTGCAAAAGAGTGCAAATTATGGATTTGAGTAAAAGACAAAAAGAAATCGTCGAGGCGGCAATTTGCCTGATTGCCCAAAATGGAATTGAAGGACTGACGACAAAAGCCCTATCTGCTGCCGTCGGGATTTCTGAACCGGCTTTATATCGGCATTTTTCCAATAAAGCTGAGATCGTCCGCGCAATGATTGCCTACTTCGATGGAGACATCGAAACATTGAAGAATGTTCAAAGCGGATGGCAATTCATCAAGGCTTTTTTTGCTCATCGCATTGAACAAGTGAGAACAGAGCCGGCGCTGGCCAACATCATCTATTCTGAAGAATTATTTATCCACAACAGCGATTATGCCGGTCTTATGAAAGAAATGATGCACAAGCACCGGAACATGATAATGGAAAATATTGTCATTGCATCAAAGAATGGAGTCATCAGAAATGACATTGCTCCGGAAATGATTTTCCGTATGCTTGCCGGTTCCTTGCGTTTGTTGATAAAACAGTATGGAATGAGCGGTAATGCATTTGATTTATGTTCTGAAAGTACTATTTTGTTTAATACATGGGATTTGCTTTTTAAGGTAAAATAACCGTCAATGTCCAGC
>JAZSGR010000072.1:0-9220 GCA_045532825.1 Victivallaceae bacterium
CTCATAAATCTCATAGTTCCCATTATTCCCATAACTCTCATCAAACCGCCGCCCCAGTGCGGCTGTCATGCCGCAGCGGTCATACTGCATTGGTGCATAACCGGTCAGGTATGCTGGCCCGGGCGGCACAAGAGCTGTTATATCTCACCGGTATTGCGGTGCGCTGCGCAGATATGCCCAACGGGTACTGACAAGTTCGCTTATTTTACCTTTACAGCAGTCTCAGCTGTATCGCATCATCGGATTCATCACTTTTACGCCTGCTTTTGACGGTCCTGCGCGGCAGTGAGGAGATCGCTTCCTGCGGTGTACCCGGAGTCTTTTCCAGCAGTTCCAGAATCACTTTGGCACGCTCAAGCACCGCTCCCGGAACTCCGGCAAGTTTTGCCACGTGGATACCGTAACTGCGGTCACTGGAGCCCGGCAGTATCTGACGCAGAAAAATAATATCATCACCGTACTCGCGCACCGCAACATTATAGTTGTTGACTCCTCTTCTTGTGGAGGCAAGCTCGGTAAGCTCGTGATAATGGGTGGCGAACTGGGTGCGGCAGCGCGGATCATCGTGGAGATACTCCGCAACCGACCAGGCGATGGATAATCCGTCAAACGTACTGGTTCCCCTGCCGATCTCATCAAGGATCACCAGACTGCGCGGTGTGGCGTTGCGCAGAATATTGGCGGTCTCGACCATTTCGACCATGAAGGTACTCTGATTGCGTGAAAGATCATCGGCGGCACCGATGCGGGTGAAGATCCTGTCCACCAGTCCGATCTCGGCGTAGTCCGCCGGGATGAAAGAACCGGTCTGCGCCAGTATCACCAGCAGGGCGGTCTGGCGGATATAGGTGGATTTGCCCGCCATATTAGGTCCGGTTATCAGCATCAGACGGTTGCAGTCACCGTCAAGTATGCAGTCGTTGGGAACAAAACTGCCCGACGGCATGGCATTCTCGATCACCGGATGTCTGCCGCCCTTGATTATCAGACGGTCATCCTCAAATATGCGCGGACGGTGATAGTGATTGATCCTGGCACATTCAGCAAGCCCGGCAATGGCATCGATCCCGGCAAGAGCATCGGCACTTTCCTGGATCGCCAGAGTGAAATCAAGGGCAAAGGCTCTTATTTCAGCAAAAAGTTTTGCTTCAAGAGCTTTGCTGTGCTCCTCCGCTCCGAGGATCTTGCTTTCCAGCTCCTTGAGTTCCGGAGTAATGAAGCGTTCGGCATTGACCAGTGTCTGCTTGCGGATATAATCATCGGGAACCAGGTCAAGATTGGATTTGCTCACCTCAATGTAGTATCCGAATACAGAATTGAATTTCACCTTCAAGCTCTTGATACCGGTGCGCTCCGACTCGCGCTGCTGGATCTGGGACAACCAGGACTTACCCTCGGTTGCCGCGTTGCGCAGCTCATCAAGTTCCGCAGAATATCCTTCGCGGATAACTCCGCCGTCGGCAAGAAGCGCAGGCGGATCATCGACCAGCGCATCACGGATTTTTTCCACCAGAGGGGAGAAATCCGATATCTTTTCACAGCACGAGACAAAGAACGGGGTATCAAATCCGGAAATCAGATATTTTATTCCCGGCATAGCATCAAGCGATGTGCCGAGACTCTGAAAGTCTCTCGGAGTGGCATTGCCGACATTGATCCTGCCGACGATACGTTCAAGATCGCGCACCACGCCCAGAGTCTCACGCAGTTCTGCAAGGGTCAGCTGGTCGATAGTGAACTGTTCGACCGCATCCAGACGGGAAACGATCTCCGTACGGTCAAGCAGAGGACGCAATACCCAGTTACGCAGTTTGCGGCTGCCCATGGAGGTGGAAGTATGATCTATCACATCCAGCAGGGAGCTGCCCCTTTCCCCTCCGCGGCGCGGAGAAATGATCTCAAGGTTGCGCAGCGATATGGGATCAAGTTCAAGATAGTGTTCAGGATTATGCCGTTCCAGATGAGTGATATGTCCGGCATCCTGGCGCAGGTTCTCTGAAGCGTAGCGCAGGACCGCAGCTGAAGCCATGACCGCAGCCGGAAGATCTTTGCAGCCGAAAGCATCCAGAGTGGAAACTTTGAAGTGAGCAAGCAGATATTCCGAACATCCGGCAAAATCAAAATCGTAATCATCAAGTTCGGTCCACAGCACTCCTCTGCCGGTATCCGGAAGCGTGCCAGCTTCGCGCAGATGCGCTGCACTGCTCTCTGAAATCAGGATCTCTCTTGCTCCCAGACGTTCAAATTCAGCGGAGACCCGTTCAAGATCCGGCAAAGTCATATAGAGAAAATCCCCGGTACTTACATCAAGTGCGGAAACGGCGATATTTTCCTTTTTATCAAATGCGATGGAGCAGAGAAAGTTGTTGCACGATGATTCAAGCAGAGTATTATCGATCACCGTTCCCGGAGTGATGATACGGGTGATCTGGCGTTTGACGATGCCTTTGGCAAGTTTGGGGTCCTCCATCTGTTCAGCGATGGCGACTTTCAATCCTTTTGCCACCAGCCGGGGAAGATAGCTGTCAAGTGCGTGGTGGGGAAATCCGCACATCGGTACCCCCTGACGCTTGGTAAGGACAAGTTCCAGTGCGGAACTCACCTTTTCGGCATCTTCAAAAAACTCCTCATAAAAGTCCCCCAGCCGGAACAGCAGCACTGCATCCGCCGGGATCGATGCTTTCGCTTCGCGGTACTGCCGCATCATCGGTGTGAGAGTTTCTTCCACTTTTTCCCCGTAAACTTGGTCGGTTCTTTGACTTTTCAATTAAGATACATCTTTTTACACTTCAAGTCAAACTGTCTTTGCCGTTTTAAACGGTAAAAATAAAAAAAAGTACACAGTCAATACCGACGGGGAAAATATCGCGCCGCACTGCATTACCGGTGAGATATAACAGCTTTTGTGCCGCTCGGGCCAGCATACCTGACCGGTTATGCACCAATGCAGTATACCCGCTGCGGTATGACAGCCGCTTGGGGGCGGCGGAAGAGAAGTGAAGTTGCCAAACTGCGTTTGGCAGTGAAGATGCTTGTCACGGCGTAATCTGCTGCCGCAGATGAAGCCGGATGAAGACGGCGGCACTTGCCGCCTTGTGAAGTGCCCCTGCGGGGTAAGGTTGTGTTGTATTTTGCGGTAAGCGGCTTACGCCGCCGCACAAATAAGCCGTGCTGGTAAAAACAGCGCACTGTAAATACCCGCGGGTAAAATATCGCGGCGCACTGCTTGCTCATAAGTCTTATAGGTCTTATAAGTCTTATTTCTTGTGCCGCCCCCACGAGTTATCAGGCATGACCGGCTATACAGCACATGCGGTATACCCGCTGCGGTATGACAGCCGCTATGGGGCGGCGGTTTGATGAGAGTTATGGGAATAATGGGAACTATGAGATTTATGAGATCTCTGCGCCGCACAAATAAGCCGTGCAGGTAAAAAAGCGCGCAGTCAGTACCCGTGGGTAAAATATCGCGGCGCACCATTTACCCATTACTCTCATAATTCTCATAACTCTCATTATTCTCATTTCATGCGCCGCCCCCACGAGGTGTCAGGCATGACCGGCTATACAAAACTTGCGCTGCATTACCGTAAAAGCACCGTACGCTCAAGTGTAAAAAAAACAGCAACGCTTAACGCTGCTGTTTTTCTACTTCGCTCCCGGTGAGAGGTATCGCTGTCTTACGCCAGCGATGCAGATAGCACTCTGCGTTGCACGCAGAGCTTATGTCCCGCCGCCATTTTAAGGCGGCGGCAAACGTTCCGCCGTTTGATCACGTCCCCGTAAGCACGGGGTGGCAAAAATTTTTGTTTTATTTATTTTTTTTGAAGACGGCTGCGCCCTCCGCATCGATGTCAAGCACCGAGGCGAGCAGCAGCCTGACCGAAAGAGCAAGGTTGGTGATATCCACCCGCTCCGGCACGTCTCCGCGCAGATGATACTGCGGATCTCCGTAGGGCAGTGATCCCAGGTTGATCGTGGTATGCAGATAGCCGGCAAGTATGAAACTGCCGTCGTCATCGTTGACCGCTCCCGGTTTCGGTACAGCACTTGCCGTCATCGGAATGTTGTACTTTTTGTTTTCACTGATGATGAAGTCCGCCAGCTCCTTGCCCTCCGGCGTGCTGTACGCCGAAACAAAACTGCGGATCCCGGATGCCGCCGCTTCATCTGATTTTCCGCACAGTGAATCATTGTTGAATACCGCAATGATATTATCCTTGCGCGCCGCACTGTCCGCCGCATAGGTCTTGCTGTACCACGGAGTGTGTTCCTCGTTGCAGAAAAGAATTCTTACCGTGCGTTTCAAAGTCACGGTGGAAAGTATCCTTGCGATCTCCATATTGGCGACCGTGCCGGTGGCGTTGTCATGCGCTCCGGGAGAGTTGATCCAGCTCATGGAGTCCTTGTGCGATACCAGCTGGATGATCTCTTCAGGCTTCTCCGTTCCGGGGAAGATCACTTCGATGCAGTTTGCATCGTACCAGGGATCATCATCGTGCGGAGCAGAATACCAGTGGTGCAGTGCCTTGCTGCTGTCACAGCGCAGCGGACGCAGTTTATAAGGAAGCATATTTACTTTTGAGGAGTATTTTTTCATTTCTCCTGCAATGAATTCATCCGCCTCATCCAGGGAATTTTTTTCGTGCCAGGGCAGCGTGTACATCACCGTTCTGAACGGCAGCGGATCCCGGCAGAGATAAAAGAGGTCGTGTTTGAGACGTTCACAGGATACTTTTTCAAGGATCTCCGGATTCATGGTCATAAATTCCTTAATAATGTCCGAAAAATTGTGTTTATGCTTGTATGGAACTTTTTAAATATATCATACTCCGGTGTTTTGTCAAGTGTGCTGCCGCGATGCACCGGAACAGCGCGGCAGCTTTCAGTGAAATTACTTCTGCAGATCGACCTTGATGAAGGTATCGAGCGCATCAATTCTGCCGGCAAGCAGATAGGCGGCATGACCCGGCCAGGTGCCGTTGACTCTGCGTTCAAACCAGCGGATAAACTGGCCGTAGAAGCTGTTGACTTTTTTCACGTTGATGCCGAGGTTTTTCCAGGGCAGGGTCACCATTGCACTCCAGCCGTCATCATTGAGCGCGGTTTTTACTTCGTAAGGCACTTTGCGGCCCGCCTGCCAGTGGTTTCCGGCGCAGTCGAGATAAATCACCGTGTGCTTGGGAAATCCGACAAAATATCCGGCAACGCAGAGGCGGAAGCCTTCGCCGTCGAGAGTTTTCTTGTCGTTTCTGGCGGGGATATACATGTTTTTGCGGTCGGCAACGTAACAGCGGATACCGATATAAAGATTGTTGTCATCATAGAGCATCCGCAGACTGGTGCGGTCCTTGTGCAGTTTGTTCATCGGGTTGGAGTAATACTGCAGCATGAATTTTTCCGCAGCCACAGCCGGGTTCCAATCCACGTCGAACAGCGGACGGAAATCCGGTTTGTGCGGAGTGCGTACGGCAACGATCCTGTTGGTTTTGGTGGTTTCCACTCCGGCGAGGAAATTCTTTTTTACCCGGGCAAACATCTGTTTTGCTTTGGCGGAAGTGATTTTCTTCTCCGCATTGGCAAGGGCGTTTTCCAGTTTGGAGATGATATCTTTGGAGTCAAGCACCAGCATCCAGTTGGCATCGGCACTGTCCTGATAATTGGAGACACGGTCGATCGCATCCCATTTCTTTTCGATAATGGTATAATACTCAAGCATATCCGGAGCGGCGGCTTTACCGTAGACTCTGGTGAGATAATCCATACGCATGTCTTTGAGTTCCCGGCTGGGATCCCAGAGCGACTGGAACATCACATGATACTGCATATTGTGGGCATCCCAGCCCAGATCCATTTTTCTGGTTCCGGCGACATCGGAGAACATTTCGCTGTAATAGCGGTTGACTCCGAGTTTGAGACAATCGCGCAGATCCTGCAGCAGCACCGCATCCGTCGGACGGGGAAACTCGGTGATAAGACCGTGATAGTTGCGGTAACGCACCACTCCGGCTGCCTTGCTCCAGGCGACCATTTCGTTGTAGTATTTGGCATTCTGCGGATGAGTCAGCGGATATTTGTTGTTGCTTTCGACCGGAGCGTAGGAGACCTCAAGGTTCTGCGGCACCGGACACTTCGGCGGTACGCGGTTGAAAAGATAGGCGTTGGTGCGGTACATTTTTCCCGGATAGACTTTGTCCGCCTCGTTGATGAGGTAAGTCAGCCACAGGAAGAACTGGGTGGAACGGAACGCCGGATCATCCGGTTTCACCACGGTACCGTTGGCAAGCACGACCGGCTTCAGACACTCCGCGCAGTTGCAGAGATCGTTGTTGTCCTCATTGCTGACGGTGTAGCACTCCGCCGGATTATTCTTTATGTAGTTGATGAGTTCCTTTGCGGCATCTTTTTTGCATCCGGGATTGGTGAAGCAGAGCTGGGGATAGGGATATTTGCCCGGCTTCACCCGTTTGCCGTTGATAAGCGGATAATATTCCGGATGTTTATCATAGTATTTCGGAGCCTGAATGATCTGACCGCAGAGATTGTGCCCGTACCCCCAGATACTGCGGTTGCCGAGTTTACGCGAAAATTTATCGCCGTAGAGCATGTGATCGGTGTTGTAGTTGTTGCGTGCCGCCCAGGTCTCCGAGGGTACCTGCGGTTCGTTCCATTTCAGCCAGGAGCAGGCCCAGCCGCGCACCACGAATGCCGGAATATCGAGGTAATCGGTTTTGCTGAATTTCAGATCGGGGTTTTTACTGAAAATGGTTCCGTATTCCTGCGGACACGCCCAGATGATATCGGTGTTGTTGTAGAGAAAACGGAAAACGCCATTGAGTACGCCTTTGGGCTTGCTGCCGGAGATGTAAAGATCACCGTTTTTCATTCTTACGGAGTATCCGTCATTGCCCTGCAGTTTTTTACCGTCAGCCGGGAATGCTGCGGCTTTGTCATCAAGGATGATCGCTGGAACTTTGCCGGAGCGTTCCGCTCTGACCGGCAGTACCGCTCCTGAGATCTCTTTGATCCAGAGAGCCAGTTCCTCCGCCGCAAAAGCGGTGGTGACATCCGGATTTTTACCGGTGACGATCTCCGCCGCGGCTTTTCCGGCTTTTGCCGCAATGAAATCTGCTCCGCACAGCACGCATGCCAGCAGGCAGCAGAGCAAAACAAAATACTTCTTCATTTTAATAAATAATCCTTTTTATTATTGTTTACCATGCATATACCTGACCTACGGTTATTTCTCCGTTTGCAGCAGAGGAAACATGACCATCCAGCCAGAGAAAGTTAGCTCTCTTGTTGTGAATACTGTATCCGGGACCGTATTCAGGAACATCTTCATGGGTATTGAAAAAGAAATAGGTTTTCGGCGGGTTCGTACTGTAATCGGTGATCCTTCCATCAGCGATGATCGGAATTTTTGATGAGGCTATTTTTGCCCGTCCGCGTTTTTTGGTAAGTTTTGGTTCTGGCATCCATCTCTCCTGACCGGTGGGAATATTGTTTATGATGTAGTTGACATTGTAAGAAACGTCACTCAAGCTGAGGCGCGCGATATTTCCGGGGCAGATGTAAGTTTCTTTGCCTGCCGAAAGATCCTGTTGGTATTGGGAAGTTTTTACCGTTACGCGCTCATATTTCATCATGAGCGTGAACCAGTAATCAGTTCCTCCGGTAACTTGGGAAAACATGAACTGGTCATTATAATCTGTCAGGTAACTGTCAAGAGTTTTGCCAAGCTGGTTCAGATTGCTCTGGCAGCTGGCTGCCTGGGCTCTTTCACGCGCTTTCTGCAAAGCCGGAAGCAGCATTGCCGCAAGTATCGCGATAATGGCGATCACCACCAGCAGCTCGATCAACGTGAACCCCATGGGGTTCCTTGCAACACCTTGCAAGGAAAAAGATCTCTTCACTGAAAAACCGCCTTTTTTCTGTCCGGAGGAAAACGGACTACGGGTACATTCATGATGATTTTTACGTTCAGATAATACCGGCAAAGTGAAGAAATTTTTTCTCATGGCATCAGCCTCCTTGGGGTTTGGTTCTGCTTTAATCTATCACAATGAAAACCAATTTACAATGGGGCGTTTTTGCCAAAAAGTAGTCTTTTTTGCTGTTTTTTGCCGGAAAGGCAAAATCGGTCAGTGGTTTTCAGCAGGATTCCTTTGTATACAGCTTTTTCTGCCACTTGTACAGGCTGTGTACATCGCGGAAACCGAGCGCGGAGGCGATTTCTTTTTTGCCGGTTTTCTTTGCAAGCAGTACCGGAAAGATTTTTTTGCGGCATTCATCGATATATTCCTGAATGGTGACACCGCTGTATTCTTTGAACATGCGTGAAAAATAATAGCGGCTGTATCCCATGGTACGGGCAAGCTGTTCACCGTCGATGCCGTTTTTGATATTTTCGCTGATATGGAGCTTGGCATAATTCACCACATCGCGTTTGAAATCAGCGTCGCGCAGTCCGCTTCCGGCCTCCTGCAGTGCCTGATATGCCGCCATGCCCAGGTGCATTTTGAAACGTGACAGCACATCCGCATGTTCCGGAGTTCCAAGGGCTTCATCAAGTTCATCCCAGCGTTGGTAAAATCCGTCGCCATCGGTAAGTTTGAACACGTATTTATCGCGTGACACCTCATCTTTTTCTGAATAATAACGCATTATCACGTTTCTGTGCCAGAAATAAAACCAGAGATAGATGATGCTTCCGGTGTCGCTCGGGCAAAGTTTCACCTGAAGTTCGTGATCCTCATTTCCATCGATAATGAACATGGTTCCGGTGGACATCGGATAAAATCTGCCGTTGAACCAGTAGCCGCGTCCGCTACCGGAGACCACCAGCATGATCTCGCGCAGCGGATGGGATTCTTTTACATAGTTCCACCACTGTTCCTGCGGAAGCTCCGGGACCTCGGAATATTTTGAGGAGATCGTCTTCCAGTGTTCCGGATGGCTCAAAACTTTTTTGATTTCCGGAGATAAAAAATTAAAATCAGGTTTGTTCATGATGGATCGTCCGGTGTATTCTTTTTTGTAATATAGCAGAGAAAAGCCGGATATGCAAGAAAAAATAAAAAAAACAAAAAACAAAAAATTTTGCCGCCCCGTGCTTACGGGGACGTGATCAAACGGCGGAACGTTTGGCGCCGCCTTAAAATGGCGGGGGGACATTAAGGATCGCTGGTAAGCGGTACGCTAATTACATCGCCCCCTG